>CADCHO010000014.1 GCA_902801255.1 uncultured Eubacteriales bacterium
GGGTCTGCAGCCGAAGACAAAGTACTATGTACGCATACGTGCTTATGCAGCGGGCAACCACTACTCAGCATGGAAGTCCAAGAGTGCTAAAGTAAAATAACTGAATAGGGGGGGGGAATTATTCCCTGCAGAAGAAAAGAACGGGATGCCACATAATCGTGGCATCCCGTTTAGTTTGTATAGTGCTAAAACATCAATTATTAATGCATTGGCCGGAAGTTATGGCTGCGGATATATTCCTGGCCAGATTGGGTTGACATCAAGCTCTGAAGCAGCTTTATCCAGCGTATCCTGTCCTACCTTGCCGTGCATCGCATCAAGCAGCACAAGCTTGTAGAACAACTTCTGATTATCGCTGCCATTTATTGTATCGTCAGATATAATGATCACTTTTTCGAGGGCTGTCGGGTTACCCTCTGCATCGACGCTGTTCTCGCTAAATATACGTTGAGCCTCTTCATCGGAAACATTTTCTTTTGCTGCAAAGACTATGATGCATTTAGGAGCATTTTCAGGGGCCACAATGTTGCCTTTACAAGCTTCAACTGTGCTCTTTCCCTTATCGTCAGGAAGCAACCGACAGTCCAGTTTATCTTTCTGATCGTTGGCTGCAACATCGAAACGGTTGCCCCATATCTCCGCAGGATCTTTCTGAGTCCAGTGTGCGTAGAGCGTCTGATCGCTGTCAGAAGTGTAATCGTCTCCTTCTTTCACTTTTTTGCCGCCGTCTTTCTCAGTGAACCATCCTTCAAATATGTATTCATCCCCTCGTGATGGTGGGTCCGGAAGGCTTCCGTACTTACCGCCTTCTTCGACGCTTATGGTTGCTCCGTCCATGTCCACACCGTTGCCATCAAAGCTGACCGTATACTGTTTCTTTGGCTGCTCCTGCTGTTCCTGTTGCTCCTGTTGCTCCTGAGAAGGGCTGGTGTCTGTTTTCGTGCTTGTGTTTTTCTTTGCAGGAGTGGTTTTCCTTCTGGTGGTAGTCCTGCGCCTTGGGGGCGTAGAATTCGTATTTCTTCTGGTCGTAGTGCTGCTTGATGTCTGTGAGCTTCTGTCAGAGCTGCGGTCATCATCGCTGCCGTCGACAGTGTCATAGAAATCATCCTCTTCCGGATTATTTATATAGTCATCAAGATCTTCCATGGCGCTGTCGTAATCATCATAACCATCGAGTTCTTCATCACTGCTGCCTGTGATGAACGGTTTTTTTGCGACCGGCATGCCTAATTCGTCTCTGCGCATCTGGTAGGATTCCTGCAGCCAGCCGTCCTCGTCGCTAATGGTCGATGCCACCTCAGTGTTGTTACTGAGCCGCGTGCGGCAACCGCTCAAAAGCAGCACCATAGCAAGAGCTGTGATGAGCAGGAGAATTTTATTGAGTTTTGTGCGTCCGTTGTTTCTCATTCTTTAAAGTGCGTGTTTGTATTTCATTCTCAGCCGTTGCATGGTGTTCCATTTTCCCGACACCATGGCGACAGTCTCTTTTGTGAAGCGGTCCATCGCATTTTTGTCGGCTTCGGTTATATCATGATCGCTATATGCCGCCTCGCGCCACAACGAATACATTTCACTGAATCTGCCCGCGTATCCTGTTTCGTATACCCTGCGTATATCATCTGCCATTTCTGCAAAAGGAGCTTCGCGGGTCTCAATGCCCGATGCCTTGAGCCACCTGACTGAATATGGAAACATTGCTATAACTGCTTCGCGCGGATCTGCGCTGTCCAGGCCTTTCCGCACTTCAGCCCGGCGCTTTCTGAAGCGTTTTATCAACTGATAAACTGCGGCTCCTATCGCAGCAGCAAGCAGCAGACCAAGGCCGATATAAAAGTATGAAGAGTTACTGCCTATAAGTGAGGAGCTTTCACTTTCCGCTGTCTGCTCTGTCAGACTGCCCGGATCTAAAGTATCTTCGGTCGGGGTATCTTCTTTCTCGATCAGTGCCGAGCGGAATGCGATCCTGTCACGAATGTTCTCATCCATGCGGGAAATGCCGTAGCTTTCACCGGGATCGATCAGTGTAATGGCACCAAAGAGTATTACCGTAACCAGCAGAAGCGGTAATGTAGCAAGTATATTGTCTCTGGATAATGTGAGAAGCAGTGCCAGAAGCATTGCACCTGCACACAGCGTTTCAGGAAGCAGCCCATAGTAGGCCAGGGCCAGCATGACAATCGCGGTCAATATCATACCTGCAATTCTCCTAAGCCTTGCAGGTACAAGAGCCATCAGCATACCCATCAGGGAGGAGACCCAAAGCATGGCAATACGCCAGTCAGTTTCTGAAGCCTCATCACCGCCCGGAAATCTGTCGTAAATGTACGCCTGAGCTTCCTCGGCTACATCATAGAATTCATCCATTAATGAGGCAAGTCCTGAGCCTATCTTTGAATGCAGGATAACCAGGGAGGCGAGCAGCAAAGCTGCAATAACACCACAGGCGATGTATTTAATGCCGGTGCGGTCGAATGAGTCAAGTGCAGCCAGCGCTGTAAACACTATGAGCGCAGGCGCCGCGAATGCAATCAGCAGAGGCTCGTCTATCATCATGCAAAAGATAGCTGCAAACGAGACCAGGAGCAGACCTGTTGCAATGTTGCTGAGAAGGTCTTTGCGCCATGCAGCTTCTTTTGATGTGGCAGTGACCTTGAGTATCGGGTCCGAGAACCGGACATTAGCGACGAAACTGTCATCAGCAGGCGTGCTGTCAAAGTTTTCTTTGCGTAAGTGCTTCCTTTGCAGCCTGCGTTCGGCGCGCGGAACATGAGCCACACGAGTAACATCCGTTTTGGCCCGCTCTACCACCATCGTTTTGAACTTGTTGATTCTGTCTTTTTTATCCATTTATCAGGTCTACAGCTCTACTGTAGACAGGCTTTCTCTATATGAATATGAGTCAAATCCCAGTACGGTCACACCGGCAATGCCGTGTCCGCTGCCGCCGCCATACATCAGCACAGTGGCTTCGCATCCGTTGGTAAGATTCTCTATATTTGCAGGGACGCGAGGTCCCACTATTATCACGCGTGCGTAGCGGCTGTCGCTTATATCGCTCTCAATTTTGTTAAAGGCACTTGGAGTCGATACAGGAACTGCCAGAAAGCTGTCAACCGCATTGTTGTAATCCTCTTCAGTAACAACGCGATATATTACTACCTTTTCAGTAGCAGGATCGGTCCATCCCACATTGAATGCAATGTCACTGAGCCGCAGCGAGTGCATTAGGGAAGCAAATACCGAAGCGACAGCGTCGAGTGCGGCCGTGTCATGAACTATACCGGCTGCGCTGTCAAGAAGCAGCAGGTAGTTGTCTGTTGCCGGATCACCAAGCTCCTTTACAAGCAGCTTGTCAGTCTTCTCGGAAAGCTTCCAGTGTATATTGCGCACCGGATCACCGGCTACGTACTCCTTGATGCCGATCATGTCACCGGCTACAGAGCCCTTGCGGCGTACAGCATAGACATCACTCTCAGGCATTGCAGCACTGCTTACAGGCTTAATGTTCATGTCATATATTACCGGCAGAGAGGTCATGTAGCGATGATCGTCGCATTCAATGCTTTCGCTCCATATACCGAGAGGATCATACATTCTGCCTGCAGCTACTGACAGGTCATAACGTCCCGCATGAGTAGGTGAGACTTCTATCTTCACCTCCGCACTTTTGCGCGGCATCAATCCGCGATGAACGTGATAAAGGTCGGTCTCGCCTGTCCTCAGGTTCTCGCAGCGAACCTCGACTTCGGCTGATGCTACAGGCAGCCAGCCTTTGTTTTTCATGGTCAGCGTGAATGAGCTTTTATTGTCGGTACGTACGGCATCGCTAAGCGATACTTCAATGCTGCGGCGACTCAGGCGCAGCAGCAAAAAAGACGCGGGCAGCACGGCGATAAGTGCCAGAAGCAATGCCAGCGTAACGGTCTCATTCGAAAACAGGTAGAGAATGAGAGCCGATATTATTACAAAGATCCATGTACCAAGCCCTCTGCGCATCGCGATGAGCAGCTCCTATACACTGTATGGCAGTTTGACGCTGCCGAGTATCTGATTCAGCACGTCAGAAGCGGTCGAGCCTGCGGCACGCGCTTTCTGTGTAATGATTATCCTGTGTGAGCATACGTCGACGAAAACGTTGCGTATGTCTTCTTCTGTAACATAATCACGTCCGGACATAAGTGCGGAAGCCTTGGCCATATGGCTCACTGCAATGGATCCTCTCGGGCTGACCCCCAGCTCAGTCATCTGGCTTGCACGTGTAGCCGATGCTAATTCAGTAATGTATCTGACGAGTGGTTCCTTTATTGTTACTGCAAGAGTAGCCTTCTGCATCGCTATTACCGACTTGTTGTCAATTACCTTACGGAGCTTTGCATACGGATCAGCAGTCTGCCTTCCCTCGATAATCTTCACTTCGCTTTCCTTGTCAGGATAGCCAAGCTCCAGTTTTACGAGGAATCTGTCCATCTGAGCATAAGGCAGCATCTGTGTGCCGGCTGCTCCTACCTGGTTTTCAGTCGCGATAACGATGAAAGGATCAGGGAGAGCACGGGTGGTGCCGTCTACTGTTACCTGCTTTTCCTCCATTGCCTCGAGGAGAGCCGCCTGTGTACGGCTCGATGTACGGTTTATCTCATCGGCGAGCAGCAGGTTTGTGCCATTGATGATACCCGGCATATATGTGAACGAATCCTTGTCCTTGTTGAACACGGAAAATCCTACGATGTCTGAAGGCAGTACATCCGGAGTGAACTGTATACGATTATATTCGAGGCCGAGGACCTTGCCGAACGCGACTGCGAGAGAGGTCTTACCTACTCCCGGTACGTCGTCAAGCAGTACGTGACCGTTCGCGAGTATGCTCATGAGCACCTTTCGTATAACGTCGTCCTTGCCTATGATTACTTTGCCTACTTCTTTTACTATTGCTTCAGTTGCCTGATGAATGGCTTTTACGGTTTCTTGCTGCAATTTAGCGCCTCCTGAATCTGTATTAAACTGCCAATTATCTGGAAATTTGTTGCGACATAAGAATAACAGATAAATGCCTTAAAATCCATAAATATAAAGGAATGGCAAGGTTTATCGGAGCAGTTTCACTTGATATAAAAGCGGCGCTTAATGTAGAATTTTCCTAACTATAAGTCACTGTCAGAAATGCGAATAAGGTATAGGGATTCGGAGAACAGTGCTCCCGGGAGAAACGGATGGATAATTTTGACGGAAGAATAATAAAACGCCTCATGGCAGCTTTGCTGTGCGCGCTTATTTTTGTGTCTTTCATGCCTGATCCGGCCTACGCGTTTGAAGATCAGCAAGAGCAAACAGAGATAACAGCAGGCACTGACGATCCGGGCACCCCTGATTACGAGACTGAAGCCGCAGATCCGCTTAGCTATGATCCTGAGACAGAAGTCGAAGATCTTGTAAGCGCAGAACCTGAGACAGAGGCCCCGGAAGGTGGACTGGCAGATGATAATACTCTGCTTGAAGGTTATATGGACAGCCGCCTTAACGAAGCGCTCGGAAGGCCCAAACCCGGCAGCGGCATGCGAAAAGCTGCTGCATCCAAGCGCAGAAATACGCTCAGTGACAATGAAAAGTATATTTATGATGCTCTCAGAGACTTTATTTACAGGGTCGCAGAAGGGGAGGAAACGACAGCAGAAACTTACATAGATGTAGATTGGATATTCCGGCCATATTTCTCAGAATATGGAAAGGACTATTTTGTTATCACGAGCAGCGGTCTGGGGATCAGTTCGGCGGTTTGTGTAAGGAAGATTGAGGACGGCAGAATAAAATGGCCGTTTTCTGACGAGGCAAAGACAAAGCTTTACGATTTCAGCAAGATAGTCGGCGCATTGATGGCGGACGAGCCGCATGCTCTCTATTGGTATGACAAAACAGAGGGCATTGCCAATTCTGTTAACGGGATGCTGATCAACACCTCAGGCTATACGTCGGATATTTACTTTAAAAAACCGGCAAATCCGGTACTGAAAGTATCTTTTACCGTATCCGGAGATTACCGGCCTGATGGAGGCAGTGAATGTGATCTCGACATAGCAAAGACAGGAGCGACCACTCAGGCAACAAGGAATGCAGCAGCTATCATAGAGGACAATAAATCGGTTCAAGATATCGATAAGCTATATGCTTATAAAGACAAAATCTGCGCATGGACGTCATATAACAAGCCTGCTGCATATGACAGCTCTTATCCGTATGGCGATCCATGGCAAATGATTTACGTTTTTGATGATGACAAAACGAATCAGGTCGTATGTGAGGGCTACTCGAAGGCGTTCCAGTATCTATGTGATCACACGCAGTTTGCTTACCATGATATTGAATGTGATACCGTGACCGGGATAATGAAGGGCAGCTCAGGCTCCGGCGGCCATATGTGGAACATATTGCATATGGATGACGGCAGAAATTATATTGCGGATTTAACTAATTCTGATACCGGCATGATAGGAAGCAGAGGCGGTCTGTTTCTTGATGGGGCAATGGAAGGCGGCACCGTAGCTGCAGGCTACAATTATGATGTTAACGGTAACGGACTGGCGAACTTAACATACACTTATGATAAGGAAACCGGAGAGCTGTTCTCTGACGATGAACTGACAATGGCTGATTCTGACTATATTATGCCTCATGTTTTCTCTGATGCTGAGTATACATGGGAAGAGGATGGAAGCAGCTGCACGGCATCGGGCATCTGTCTCGAGTGCGAAGAGCCTGAAACCCAGGAGGCGATCATAACCGGTTCAGTGAAGATCCCGGCCACCTGCACCGAAAAAGGGACTACGACTTACACTGCAGCTTTCAGAAACAAAAGTCTGGTTACACAAACTAAGGACATAACAGATATCCCTGTTGATAACAACAATCACGCATGGGATGTCGGTATCACTACTAAAGCGGCGTCTGAGGGCATAGCAGGCAGCAAATTCTTTACCTGCACGAGGTGCGGCAAGAGCAGGACTGAAATCATTCCGGCAATCTTGTATCCGAACGATCTTCTGGCCGTGAAGATCTCGAAACCGAAAGCCGGTAAAAAGAAAGTGACTGTCAAGTGGAAGAAGGTCAGCAAGAAGAATCAGAAGAAGATCCAGGGCGTCGAGATACAGATTGCGACAGATCCCGGCTTCACTGACATATTAAAAACCGCAAATGGAAGCAAAAAGAAAACGTCCAAGGTGATCAAAGGCCTGAATCCGAAAACAAAGTATTATGTCCGTATCCGTGCTTACAAAAATGCCTCTGACGGCAAACACGTATCAAACTGGAAATCCAAATCAGTTAAAATAAAATAAAAACGCAGCATACGGGGAGCAAGACAAAAGTGTCTCAAATCCCCGTATTCATTTCAGGTTTTTCGGGGATATATGTTACAATTAAGTGTTATGAAAGCAAAGAAAAAGAGGGTATCCATAATAAGCCGTGAAAGCGATGACAAAACGCTTGACATTGCGATGCTTGAGGCTGAGTTGCTTAAGCGCGGAGTCAAGGTTACGGTGCTGAGCAAGCTTCTGACCAAAGACAAATCGCTGAAGGCTGTCGGCTACGCCGGGCATGTGCTCAGGCAGGAGGCGGCGATTATTGCGTCGGATGTTGTCGTGCTTGATACATATTGTATCCCGGCCAGCATGATCCCGCACAGGAAGAACACTAAGATAATCCAGATGTGGCACGCTCTCGGAGCCATCAAGAAGTTCGGATGGCAGACTGTCGGCAAAGAAGGCGGCTCATCTGAAAAAGTGGCGCGCCTGATGAAGATGCATAATGGCTATGATTATGTGGTAAGCCCGAGTGATATTACTGCACAGTACTTCTGCGAGGCGTTCAGATCGGACAGCAGCAAAATCGTGAAATACGGACTCCCACGCATAGATTATATAAAAAGCGTTGCATCCGGAGACAGGCGTGATGAGCTGCGGAGCAGGATCCTTTCAAAGTACCAGCAGCTTGAAAACGGCAAAAGGACAGTGCTCTATGCGCCGACTTTCCGCAGAGGCAAAGCGGTCGATGTGAAAAGCCTTGCTGATGCATTCGATACTGATAATTACAATCTCGTAGTAAAGCTGCACCCGCTCTACAGGGGCGATTCCGAAGAGACGTCCGGAGACCGTGCAAACACAATATATGATGAGACCTTTTCATCATACGACTGGCTCTCCGTGGCGGATATAATAATAAGTGACTATTCATCCTTCGTGATTGAGTCTACACTTGCGGACAAGCCGCTTTACATCTATGCGTACGACCTGGAGGACTATGAGACTAATACAGGCCTCAACATCAATTTTGACGCTGAGCCTATTGCGCCTTATGTATTCAGAAGTGCGGATAAACTCGCCGCGGCTGCTGCAAGTGAAGATTACGACTTCAACGCACTGCACGCATTCAGAGACAGATATATTGACATAAACACAGAAAACTGTACTGCCGCCTTGGCAGACTTCATAGTTTCGCTCGCAGACCGCTGATCATATAACGAAAATGAAGAGGCGCAACAAAGTATTAATAATAGTTATACTATTAATGCTGATCCTGACAGCCCTGATATCGGTGCGGATATATGACCGGGGCCGTGTGCTGAATACTGCCCGTGTTATGGAAGCTGTTACTAAGGAAACCCGGGAGTCATTGGCCGGAGTCGAAGAGGATGCCGCTGCGGGGATAGAAGAAATGATCGCTTCTCATGTTTATTCGCACCGCGGCTCAGACGGAGCGGAAGAGCATTCTTTCAAGGCATATGATTCGGCCATTGAGGCAGGCTCGCGCTATATAGAGCAGGACGTTGTGATGTCGGCTGACGGGATCCTCTACGTTTCGCACGATTTTAATGCCTGGCTGATGACGGGATATGATGGCTTGTATGAGCATATGAGCTCTGAAGCGATTGACAATCTGAGAACGAGAGCAGGCAATAAGATACTGCGTCTCAGTGAAGTGTTTGACAGATATGGCAGGAGCATCAACTATGTGATCGAATTGAAGCCTGACAATGATGCATGTGTCGAGGCGTTCATGAAACTGGTGGATGAATATGAGCTCGGCGATTTGATTACTGTTCAGTCGATGTATCCCGGAAGGCTTGAAGAGCTTGAGACCCGCTATCCCGACATGCCGAAGCTTTTCGTGTGCCGGAGCCAGGCAGAATTATACCGGGCTCTGGACAGTGCATATATCGATATAATATCCGTGAAAGCTGATGCCGGACTCATGACCTTAAGCAACTGTGAAGAAGCTCATGACCATAATAAACTGTTCAGTGCATGGATCCTCAACTCAGAGGAAGCGATAAAAAATGCCATAGACATGGGTGTAGATACATATTTTACTGCTGATACACCGCTTGCGCTCTCACTTGAAAGAGAATATGGAATAATAGAGGGCAGGCGCAGAGGAAAAAGATGAGTATAACAACGAAATTCAAAAAAGTAGTATTTGACATCGCAAAGAAGAACAAGACCTTCCGCGTAGTATTCAGGACGAGCCGCGACAACGCATACCGCGCCAAGATGGTACTTGATGACCCGTTCGGCAAGCTCGATGACAGGCTTGTGTATTTCCGTACTTTCTCGGGCCGCGGCTACAGCGACTCGCCTAAGGCGATGTATGAGTATATGCTTACAGCCCCTGAGTACAAGGACTTCAGATTCGTCTGGTGCTTCAAGGAGCCTGAAAAGTATGACTATCTGGTAAAAAACGACAAATCGGGAAGAACGAGCCTCGTAAAGTTCCGTACCAGAGCTGACAACAAGGCTCTGCGAAAGGCAAAGTACTGGATCACCAATTACCGCATGCTCAATCATCAGTATCCGCGAAAGGGGCAGATCTACCTGCAGTGCTGGCACGGCACGCCTCTCAAGAGACTCGGTTATGATATTGCTGAGAGCGACAACGCCATGAACTCTCTTGCGGAGATCAGGGAAAAGTACAGAACCGATGCTGAGAAATTTGCTTATATGCTGTCGCCGTCCCCGTTTGCGACTGACAAGTTCGCGACTGCATGGAACCTGCGTGAGACAGGACAGGAGTACAAGATAATTGAGGAAGGTTATCCGCGCAACGACAGGCTGATCACTACTACGGCTGAGGAACGTGAGGTCCTCAGAAAAAAGCTAGGTGTAGACGGCAAAAAGGTCATACTTTATGCACCGACATGGCGTGATAACCAGCATACAAGCGGTCAGGGCTATACTTACAAGACAGAGGTGGACTTTGACAAACTGCACAGGGAGCTGGGCGATGAATACGTAATACTGTTCCGTGCACATTATCTGGTAGCCAACAGCTTCGATTTTGCACGCTATGGCGACTTTGTGCGTGATGTCAGCTCATACGGAGATATCAATGACCTTTACATAGCGTCCGATATTCTGGTCACTGACTATTCGAGCGTATTCTTCGACTATTCGAATCTTGTGCGTCCGATCGTTTTCTACATGTACGATCTTGAGCATTATGCCAACGAGATGCGCGGATTCTATCTGTCGCTCGATGAGCTGCCGGGTCCGATAGTGAAGACTGAGGACGCTCTGATAACCGAAATAAAGGCGGCTGACGGCTGGAAACCTGACGATAAATATATGGAATTCAAAGAGCGCTTCAACCCGTATGAAGACGGGAATTCATCAAAGAGGGTGCTCGCACGTATCATAAAAGACTGACACTCTTTAACAGGAAGGAATGCTTATGGCTTCGTTTGTAAAAAAAGAACTCAAGAATGCGATGACACTGTATTATCTGCTCAAGCTGGATAAGAAAGTGCCGACTGACCGCAAAAAACTGAAAGCGCGCCAGGACAGACTGGTACACAAGACCATGAAGCGCGCGTATAATCATGTACCGTATTACCGCGGCAAATTTGAAGAAAACGGACTCACTCCGGCAGACTTCAAAACGGTTGAGGACCTTGTGAAGTTTCCGGTCATGACACGCAAGGACCTTCGCGAGTGGATGCAGAGCGAGTTTGCCGCACATCCTAAAGAGGCGGAGGACTGGGAGATCTTCAGCACGAGCGGTTCGTCCGGCGTACCTCTCAAGTTCGCGCTGACTCACCGCGAGGCAGCCTGCATGAACGCCAACTGGATACGCGTGCTGATGTTTGCGGGATACAAACCGTTCACCGGCAAGATGCTTTCGTTCCTTACGACGCACTCAAAGGTGGATCCTAAAAAGGGTGATTCATGGGTGCAGAAACTGGGCATCATGCGCCGCAAGATCGTTCCGGAACACCTCTATGTGGGTGAGGGCATGCGTGACCTGATCGAGCTGGTCAACGATTACAAACCTGACTGCCTGTGCTTCAGAAAGAACGTACTGGTGAGAATGGCGCTCTATGCGAAGAATCATGGAATGACTATACACCAGCCTAAGGTCTATACGCCGGTAAGCGAGATGGTCGACGAGATGACGCGCAAGCTGCTTCTTGAGACATACGGTCCGGGCCTTATGGATGCATACGGCTGCAATGAGACAGGAAGCTGTGCGGTAAGACTGCCGGGCAGCGATCTCTATTACATTTATGCAGATACACACGTGCTCAACCTCATCGATGAGGACGGGAACCTTGCTGACGAAGGCAAGGTCATCGGAACCACGCTCTACAAGAGAGACTTCCCGATCATCAATTATGAGATAGGCGATACGGCAACCTCCGAGACCATTGACGGCGTCAGATATATCAAGACGATCAAAGGCCGCACCAACGACATGGTTAAACATGAAGGCGGCATACAGACTTCGGCTACCGAGCTGATGAAGATCCCTAACGGCATTACGGGTGTTGCTCAGTTCAGATATGTGCAGACAGCGATAGATGAGATCCACGTGCTGCTGGTGAAGGACCCTGGCGACAACAGCCACAGCAAGGAAGAAATAGAAGAGTTCTACTCCCGCAAGGTAGAGGAGCTTTACGGCAGGCCTGAGTATAAGCTCGTGTTCGAGTGGATGGATGAGATCCCGCCGGATGAGAACGGTAAGATGAGATGCTTCATCTGCAGAGTATAGTTTAAATGCTTAAAGCGATAGTAAGGTTTCTCGAAAAGACGAATAATATAGACCGCAGTACCTACATTTGGAATACTGTGAGTGCCACGGTGCTGGCGATGCAGGGCCCCGTTATCCAGGCTGTTGTCAGCCGGACCAACGGAGCCACTGATCTCGGCATCTTTTCTATTGCCTTTTCGATAGCGACTCTGATGATGTATGTGGGCCAGTACGGTATAAGGCGCTTTCAGGCATCAGATGTGAACGAGCAGTTCAGCTTTGAAGAGTATCACGGCATGCGTATCATCACTTGTATTGCGCTGGTGATCGCGAGCCTTGCGTACTGTGCTTACGGTCGCGCTTTCAGAGGCTATTCCGACATCAAGTTTGCTGTCATCTTTATGGTGTGCATGCTCAAGATGATAATGGCTTACTCGGACGTGTATCACGGAAATATGCAGCAGAAAGGGCGCTTTGATGTAGCTGCCAAGGCGACTGCGATACGTTACACAGCAGAGCTAATATTATTCTGCGCGATGCTGGTGGCTACGCACGATCTTCTGCTCTCGGCAGTGGTGACCGTATCATGCTCGGTGGTAATGATGTTCATGCTTTCTGTGAATGCCGGACGTCATTATTGCAGCTCGCTGAAGCCGTCTTTCAGAAAACCTGCCATACGCGGTCTGATGATAGAAGGCTTCCCTCTGTTTGTCAGCATGTTTCTCAACACCTATGTAAGCAACGCGCCGAGATATGCGATCGACGCGTATCTGAATGACGACATCCAGGCTGTATTCTCCTGCATCTTCATGCCTGTATTCGTTGTACAGGTGGTGGCGCAGTTCATATTCAATCCTATCATTGCGTCATATGCAAGAATGTGGCTCAAGAGGACCATGGAGTCATATAACACATTCATAAAGAGAATAAAGAAGATGTGTGTCGCTGTACTTGGCCTCGCACTGCTTGGACTTCTGGTCGCAGCGACGATAGGAATACCGGTGCTTTCAGCGGTCTTCGGGCTGGATCTTTCTGACTATAAGAAGGAGCTCTGCATAATAATGCTTGGCGGAGCGCCGCTCGCTTATTCCGTATACTTCAGCACGGTGATCGCTATCATAAGAGCGCAGAAAAGCCTTATCTTCTGTTATGGCGGAGTATCGCTGATGTCGCTCCTGCTCTCCAGATACTTTGTGCAGGGACACGGCATCACCGGGGCTTCGTGGATGTACGTACTGCTGATGAGTGTGCTTGCAGTATCACTGTTTATCGCAATGAAGCTGCGCCTTGATCAGGAACGCAAGGCTTTGCAGGAGCAGGAGTTATAATTTTAAGGACAATAAAAGAGGTCAGGGAGCCCTGACCTCTTTTTATTATTATTCTTCTTCCGAGGAATCCTTCTTCTTTTTTACAATGACAAATGCTATCAATGCTCCGGCAGCGGCTATAGCGGCAAGGCCTAAAGCACCGCCCGGGATGTAATCCAGGAAGGTCTTCTTATTGGCATTACCCTTAGGTGCTATCCACTCAAGCGTTACAGGGTCACCATCCTTCAGAGTCTCCTCAAGCGGCCCGCCTGACCTGTCGTACATTTTTATTGTCTTGAATTCCGGAAGAGTCTCTTCAGGTGCAGTTACTTTCGGAACTTTAGGCTTTTTGGCCTTAGCAACCGGTTTAGGCTGCTCGGCGGCTTCGTCCTTTACTTCCTCTTTCACCGGCTCGCAGATTTCTTCAACGTATTCTGCATCCTTATCTGTGGCTATCACCACGAAAAGCAGACTTGGACTAGTGAGGGCAGAGACAGAATACCAAGTGATTTCTTCCGGCACAGGTTCCGGAGGAACTACCGGATCAGTAGAACCACCTGAAGGATTCGTCGGATCGGTTGCAGGATCGGTAGAACCGCCCGAAGGATCCGTCGGATCGGCTGCAGGATCGGTGGAACCACCCGAAGGGTCCGTCGGATCGGCTGCAGGATCGGTGGAACCACCCGAAGGGTCCGTCGGATCGGCTGCAGGATCGGTGGAACCACCCGAAGGGTCCGTCGGATCAGCTGCAGGATCGTCCGCTGATCCTTCAGCAGGTGCTGTTGCGGCGGTTTGACTGATCACAGATGCCGTGGAGCCGGATAACTTCCCGGATGCCTTCTCTGTGGATATCAGCGGATCAATATAAAGCTTTACCGGAGCACCATCCTTAGGAGAGGCCCCTCGGATAGCTGCCAGATCTGTTTTGCTGAATGAAAAACTGCCTTTGTCTTTCGTCCACTCTTCGACTGTAATTTCGGAATGCGATGAATCGTTGCAGTTGGGCTCTTTCATGTAAAGCCCCGCGCGTTCCAGTATCAGAGCCGTCAGCTCCTCATCTGTGCGCTCTTTGCCGTCTTCGGATACGGCTATTTCTCCGGGAGTCAGAACTACATTGTTTTCTGCGAAAAAGCAGTAGGACTTATCTCCGACTTTTACCTTATGCAGGCAACGCACCGGCTCAGCAGCCGCACCCTGCGCCAGAGAAGTAATGAGAGTTCCGCAAAATACCGATGCAAAGATAACAAGCAGGATCAGCAATATGGAAGCGAACCTGGATGAAGCATTTATGAATCCGGAACTGTATTTTCTGTGATTTAGCATATTTGTCGCCTTTCAAAGCTTAAACATCAGTTAACATCTGTCCTTGCAAGTATCGCTGCCGGCTGCTTGATCAATGTATGGAATACAGGCATCAGTCCGAACAGCAAATTGAATACAAATATAAGTATAAGTGACAGAAGCATCGTCTGCGGGTTGCAAACGAACATATCCGCAATTGAGGAGATGTTCTGCAACTTATTGATTACATAATTCATAAGGAGCCATCCGGGTACAGATGCAATGGCTGTAATAGCGATTATCTCTCCGGCAAACATCCTGTATATATCTGACTTCTTTACACCGATAGCTCTGAGTGTTCCTACTTCCTTGATGCGGGAGAGGAACGATGCTCTCATGATCAGGAAGACTTCTATCAGGGAAATGATTATTATGACGATCCCTACTACCAGAAATGCACGTATCGTTGTAAGCTGATTCTTTCTGTACTGTGTTTTCTGATGCTCATAAAGATCTCTTACTTTGATGCCGTATGACTGCAGAGCATTCATTGTAGTCTCCTTGTCTTTTGCAGGCTTTACCGTCATACCTTTGCTTTCCTGTATAAGTCTGTATTTGATTGTATTTCTGTTCACAAAATACTTGCCGCTGATCTCATCGCTGGTGTAGTAACCGATCACTTTTAGCTTGTGACCGTTGATCTTGGTGTCCAGCTCGCTGCCGACCTTATGTGAACCGGAGAACTTTTTATCTACCAGTACTTCATAATCATTGGATGGCTTGCTGACCCCGTCGGAAAGCACGAGCTTTGAGGAAAACAGGCCATAATCAAGCAGCGCGTTTGCATTAGGTGCGGAAGCAGAATCTTCATCACTGTCATCTGCAGAATCCTCATCAGAGGACTCATAATCTTCGGCCATGTAGAAATCGGTATCTTCTCCGTAATCCATCTCACTGCCGCTGCATGCAAGCATATCGATCATCATCGATTCTGCTGCATAAATGCAAGGACTTTCCCTGCGTGTGATACCTACTATGGTAAAAGCAGGAAGATTTTTAAGCGTAAGATGACGGCCAAGAAGCTCTTCAGGAGTTTTGTATCCTGCCTGTATTATATCTCCGCCATTATCCTGCAGACGCTTAAGTATAAGCTCGTCTACTACGATCTCGTAGTTGTCTTCCGGAAGCTTTCCGCATATCAGGTCATTATTTGCCAGATCTTCCACAGAGCTCAGTGATCCGCTGAATGTAGCGCTGTTCTGTGATGTCTGCCAATACTCATCGTATTTCATAGTCATGTTTATGCGGCCGGGACCCGGCAAAGCATATTTGACCGATGAGTCAGCCTCATATTCAAGATAATCCTTAACGGAGATCTTTTGCTGCAGTACTCCGACATATGACTTATCATCCTCAACGAATTTGGAATCAGGAGTACTCATTATTCCTGCAATGTTTGAGACTGCATAGGTAATGAACATTGCTGAGATGACGAATCCCAGAAGAAGCAGCTTCTTCAGGATGTGGTAATTGCTTATAGTGCGGAATCCCGAAGAGATCATCGTGAATGCATTGAGAATAGAAGAATGCCTGAGAGGCTTAGAAGCTGCCAGACGTTCTGAGTGGAATCTGCGGGCTTCTGCTTCTTCTGCAGTCAGTGCTTTATAGTGATCGTCTACGAGTTCGATACTTGAATTATCGTCGACTACTTCCATCCGGTTTCTGCCGTCGCGGGTCTGAATGAAGATATTGCCGCGGCTGATCACTATGTCGAGATCTACCTTCTCGCCGCTCTCGTTGAATACGCGAAGAGAGCAGTCTTTATCCCCGTAAGTGCGCTTGTCCTTTATGTCCTGCAGATATATTTTGCTTTCGATCCTGTAATCAAGACCTTCAGTATTCCGGTTTATTTCATCAGAGATCACCTGACCGTCACGAAGCCTGATGATCCTGTCCGCGTAAAAATTCGCAAGGGTTTCTTCATGAGTAACGAGGATTACCAGCTTCTCTCTGGAGATCGCCTTGATGATATTCATTACCTCAAGAGTATTGGCACTGTCGAGGTTTCCTGTCGGCTCATCGGCTATGATGATCGAAGGGTTCTTTACGATCGCCCTGGCAATCGCCACACGCTGTCGCTCTCCTCCGGAGAGCATGTCTGTATAGCGCTTTCTGTAACGGTACATACCGACTAGATCCAGCGCATAGCTGACTTTATCACGGATCTCTTTTTCATCCGTGATTCCGACCATCCTGAGAACCATGGCTACGTTTTCAAAGACGGTCATATTATCTATAAGGTTATAGTTCTGAAATATATAACCTATGTTGAGATTGCGGATACTGTCGACTTTGCCGGCCGTTCTGCCGGTGATCTCTTCTCCGTTTATGAATATTTTGCCCTTGTCCGGCTTATCCAGACCGCCGATGACATTGAGCAGTGTTGTCTTGCCGCATCCGGAAGGTCCGAGAAGGGCAGTCAGTCCCGTCTCTCCGAACTCCAGCGTAGTATCGTTTATAACATGTATCTGGTTGATCTGGCGGCGATAGAAATATTTATCTACATTCTGCAGTTTCAGCAATGTTCTACGCCTCCTCTCTGTATGTTCCCATGGCCGAGCTTCTGAAAATGGATCTCATGAAGCGGTTGGATATAAGAACTGCCATCGTGAGCAGTATAACGGCAAGTATTATATAATCCCGTAGGGTCAGATACATAAGGTAGTCTGCCAGCTGCTGAGACTGCACTATGCCGCTGCGGCTCAGGAATATGAAGAGAAGGAACAGGGCATATGCGATCATGCATACAAAGATCAGCTCGACACGCATTATCCGGTTTGCCGAATCCCTGTTCATTCCAAGCATTCTGACTATGGCAAAATATACTCCCCTCGACTTAAGGATGAGGCGGACTACAAAGTAAGCTATGAAAAATACAGCCAGAGAGATTATTATGGCTATCGGAAGCTGAATGACATCCACGATTTCACTGTTGAAATAGTTATAGATATGATCTTTGAGCACCAGCACATGATAGCCGCCTCGTTCAAGCATGTCCTTCATGCCTTCTGTATTCTTGGTATCATCTACAAATACTGATGCCTGAAAACTTCCTTTTTCATATAACCTTCTGTAGTCAATCGGGTTGATATAGATCTCACCATCATGCTCCGCCAGATCTTCAAGCCCGGTCTTCTTTGTAAAGGTCTTTTCACCATAGGTGCCCATGATCATAAGATCGGCTTCTGCATAATAATACAGGGCCTTAACGCGCAGTTTGACCTCATTGCCTGCGGCATATCCTTTTTCAAACATGGCATCATAACTTGTAGGAAGGAGAATGTATCCCTCGGGTACATTCTCGTTTACAACAAGACCGCCTGAACCCGGAGTGCAGGTTTCTTCCTTCCTGTTTATGATCATGGTAGTCGTACTGTTTGAAGCGTAGAGACTGCTGCGCATCTCTGTGATCATAGCATCAGAAAAGTAAATTTTGCCGGAGTCATAATAATCGCTGGTATCATCTTCGACCTTGCCAAGTATGCTATCCGTAAAAATGATGCCTGATACTTTGACCTCGTGCTCGGTCTCGTACTCATCGTCTGATGTCAGTGAGAACGTCTGACCTATGATATCTGAAGGGTTAGTACCGAAGGTAAAACCGTCATCCGGGCCTTCGAGTATTACCTCGTTGTCTTCATCGGGCATCTCACCAAGGTCGGGCTGTCTGCCAAGATTGCTGATGCTGAGCATGTATCCGATGAACGTGAAGTTCCCGCTTTCCAGATATGCAGAGGAATCATAAATAATATCTTCGCGGATCAGTTTCTCCACGTGAGGAGCGTTTTCTATCGCGTCATAATCCGCTCTCGTGAATGGGCCTCGGTCATTTCTTTCAACAACGATACGCTTTGGATCGTAATTCGTGAAATAATCATTCCAGCCCGCTTCAGAGACAGTATCCTGCTGCTTTTTAACAGTTACGTATTGTGAGCTCACAGAGCTGGCCACAAAAAGAAAGACCAGCAGAAGAAGCAGAAACTTTGACGGCAGATTGAAGGTGTTTCTGACACCAAGCTTGAACTGGGTCCCATAAGACATGCCGCTTCTTTTCTTAGCCTGATGCTTGGAACCTTCCTCACGCTCTGTGACTGCCTGTTCCGCAGTGACAGTTCTTTGCCTGTGACTGACCACCGCATCTTCCACTATCTTTCCATCGTGCATCTTTATGACGCGTGTAGCGTGGTCTTTGAACTGGTCATAATTGTGAGTAACAACGACTACAAGCTTATCGGCAGCAATCTCCGTCAGAAGCTCAACGATCCCTTCAGCTGAAGTACTGTCGAGATTGCCTGTAGGTTCATCTGCAACCAGAATAGAAGTATTTTTGGCCAGGGCACGTGCGATCGCAACGCGTTGCTTCTGTCCTCCCGAGAGCCTTGATGCCTTGCGGTTGCTGAACTCCGACAACCCAACCTTATCAATGATCTCATTCACTCTCTTTCTGATCTCAGATGCATCGTATCCGTCTATCTGCATAGCCAGAGCTATGTTCTGATATACCGTATAGCTTGATACAAGATTGTAATTCTGGAATATGCATGAAATGTATTTCTGCCTGTATGCCTCGAAGTCAGCAGTCGTGTAGTGGCTGGTCTCCCTGCCTTCGATGTACATTTCACCTTCTTCATAAGTATCAAGACCTGAAATGACATTCAGCAGCGTTGACTTACCGCTGCCGGACTCTCCGGTAATTACAACAAATTCGCCAACGTCCAGATCCAGATTGACTCTGGAAATGCCGCTGGCGACTATACCTTTGCTATAGTAGAATTTCGAAACGTTTTTTAAACGTATCATTCCCATTATGTTAATCTCCAGTAACGACTATTTTTATATTCTCAAGAGCTTTTTCAAGAAGCGCAACTGCTTCATCAAGGCTCTTTCCTTTTGTAATAACATGACCTATGCGGTGAGGACCTACTCTGAACGCATGCACCCGGTCACCCGGCTTGTAGTCAAACTGGACTTCACAGATGTCAGGATCAGGTGCGTTATTGTCTGTCTGCGAAACGATCACTCCGTCCTTATCGCTGATGAGAAGCTTGCTGGCATTCGGCACTCCGCCGTCTTTTGCGGCCGGTCCCGGGGCAAAGCTCACTTCTTCGCCCAGCGCAGTCTGCAGTATCTTCTCATAGTAGTCGAAGTCATAGTATATAGCGGTCAGCTCAGCCAGACAGGTTGCTCCCGACCGTCCGCCGATCTCAAGAACATACGTCTTTCCGTCCTTCATGATGAAGTCAGCGTTTATTGCGCAGTTGTCGAGCTTCATGGCTTTTATCGCGCCTATGAGCTGGAGTCTTGCGTCCTCGAGCACATCCTCTGACAGGTCATACGGAGCAAAGTGGCCGACCGGCACTCCTGTGTCTCCTTTGAATACGTAGTCACCGTGAGGGAGTATGAACTCGATCCTGCCGTTCCTGACAAAGGCCTGAGCGCCGAATTCCTCGCCGTCAATGAATTCCTCGACGATGAAGTAATCGGAACGCGTATTGGCTCTGACTGTTTCACGCGCTGAATCGAACTGCTCAGGTGTATTTACCTTTACTATTCCTCTGCTGCCCGATGAGTCAACGGACTTGAACATCAGTGGGAGAGTCAGCTCGCTGATCTGGTCTGCATAGGCGTCATTGTCAAAGTACACTTTGCGGTACCTGGCTGTTCTTACGCCGCCAGCTTCATAGACCTCTTTCATCAGGAGCTTGTCTGTCGCGATCACTGCTGCCTGCTCTGAAAGGCCGGTAAGACCAAGTGCATCGCAGACCTTGCCGATCGTTATGACAGCGACATCAGTGCCTGCAGTGACTATGCCGTCGATATTTTCTTCCTTTGCGATCTCCAGTATCTTAGCGTAGTCAGTGGTGTTTTCGTAGTAAACCTTATCGGCGAGAGCAAAGCCCGGGTAGTTGCCCGGTATGCTGACTACTATGGAATATATGCCGAGGCGCCTGGCTGCTTTGATCAGGGGCACCTGATAGATGCCGGCACCAAGTATTAGTATCTTTTTCATTTCACGGAACCTCCGGAGTTATTTTTACCTGTATATGCATCGCGCACCACGAATTGAGGGTCGTTCGTCTGGTTCTGGAACATCCTGCCAAGGTATTCTCCTATAAGGCCCAGGAACAGCATGATGAGTCCACTGAAGAAACAGATGCTGACCATTACGGAATACCAGCCTACAGCGCTCGTTGGAGCGAAAATCTTTTTGAGTACAATTGCAGCAGCGCCGAGTATTCCGAGGATAGCGAAAAACACGCCGGTCCGTGTGGCGATGCGCAGAGGCACAATAGAGTAGCCCATGATATTGGACCACAGGCTTATCAGCTTGCTGAAGGTGTAACCTGAATGGCCGTATTCTCTCTCGAAGTGCTCCACAGGCACGCTTGCGATGTTGCGGGTGGTTCTGAGGAAGAGACCCTGCAGGTGAGTATAGTGGCTCTTGTACTGCACGACATAGTCCCTGACAAAACGCTTGATGATCCAGAAACTCGAGGTTTTCAGATCTTTAGGCTTGCCTATAAGGATGCGTACTGAAGTGTAGTTGACCCAGCTCCCGAAATTGCGAAACGCATTGTGATGCTTCTGCGGGTAATATCCATAGACGATATCATATCCCTGGTCGAATGCCTCAAAAAGCTTAGGCAACTGGGAAGGATGCGTCTGCATGTCGTCATCCATTGCGATAAGGACGTCTCCCTCCGCATAGTTGAGACCTGCCATCACGGCGTTGTGCTGGCCTGAATTGCGTGCAAGCTCTATGACTTTTACAAAGTCGTAATCATCGGCAAGAGCCCTGAGTGCGCATATCGTTTCGCCTTCATCCGGCGAGTAGTCATCGACCAATACAAACTCGAAAGGTGTACGGCCAAGCTCTTCAAGTTTGGCAGCCGTAAGCTCTACCACCTCGCGGATCGTATGCGATGATTTATAACAAGGTATAATTACTGAATACATAACAAAATTTTATCTCAGTTGCAATTATTTATCAACCGTTGTATCATCCACTCACAAGGAGGTGATCCGGTATGAACAAGAGAATAACAGCACTTTTGCTGGTACTGACAATGCTGGCTTCGATCGCTGTACTCAGTGCATGCAGCAAGGAAGAGGATACGGTAGAGTCTGAAATGCTCAAGAGGGAAATGAATATCGAGGATAACGATTTCGAAGATCCGGCTTTCTCTAATGAAGAAGACGGCGCTGAGGTGGTCACCAAGCCTCACGATGAAAAGGACTTCATCGGTATCTGGCAGGCACCTTCAGAAAGAGCAGCCTATCTGTATGGCAACATAAATCTGAAGATAAATGAGGACGGCACCTGGAAGGGCAATATAACGGAAGAGAATTTCCACGGGAAATGGAGATATGACGGCACAGGCATAAACCTGAAGGACACAGAAGGGGTCATAAACTGGAAACTGTTCTATGCAACAGACGGTACATTGATGGTGGACGATAACGACGAACCGGGAGATCCGCTGGTGCTGAAGCCGGGCAAAATGAAGTAACGACCGTAGAATCCAATAAGCAAACTAAAAAGGAGTCAGACACAAAGCCTGACTCCTTTAATTTGTTCAAATAAGATGATTAGAACAGAAGTACTGCAGTACCGATCGGAGCGTTTACATATACATCGTAAGCGTTCTCTTTGTAGTTTCTTACGCATCCGTTCGATGATGGAACACCGATCTTCCAGCCCTTCTTCTTGGCGTGGATCGAGTTGATGTCTGAATACGGTGACCAGTATGGAATGCCGTGACGTGTCTTGATCTTCTTCCATACAGCCTTCTTACCGGAAACGCCTGTAGGTGAAGGAGTCTTTGCCTTACCTGTTGAGCAGTCGAAGTCATTTACACATACCCAGTTGCCGGCAGATCCTGTGAATCTGTAGAGATGCTGTGTGTAGGTGTTGATCCAAACGAGAGAGCCGGTTCTGCTTGAAATTCCTCTGGAATTTACAAAGAACTCTGCTTCTTCTCTGTTGTAGTTCATGTTTTTCTCATATACACAGCTCTTTTTGCCTGTACGTGTCATGTTGCAGTAGAAGACGCTGCCGATCTCATTCTTGAAGATGTACTTGCCGCCGCCGAAGCCATAAGCATAGATCTGCTGGCCTTTCTTGACCTTCATCGTTGCTTTTGGACCGCCGTGTGATTTCAGTGTGCCCGAAGTCTTGATAGTAAGCTTGTAACGGATGGTTTTTACGGATGCTCCGCTTGCTGAAGCAGAAGTCGACGGACCTTTCGATCCATCATCTTTTACTTTGTACGCTTCAACGGTTGCAGTAGCTATTCCACCTTCACCAGGAGTTCCGCTCAGTCCGGCACCGGTACTTACATCATAGCGGTTGAAAACCTGACCTGTCCTAGGGTTTGTATATTTCATAGGGGTGATAGGCTGACCGTTAAAATTATACTTAACATCAGGAGCGTCAACATTCCAAAGGAAAACGACCGCTTCGTTGCTTGCATAAGGCGTTAAAGTGATCGGAGCCGGTGCTGCTGGTTCTTCTTCGCCCTCGTTTGTTGCAGGAGCAGCAACTTCCTCAGCTGCCGGAGCTTCCAATGCCTGCTCTGTAACTGCAGGAACCTCATTCTGGCCCTCATCTTCTGCGGAAACGCCGATAAACGTAAATGATGTTACGAATACCATCATTGCAACGATTATCGCCAATCTGCTTTTTAAATTCTTCATATAACTTTCCTCTCTTTACTATATTAGTAATAACTTAAACTCTTATTGCGCTTATGGCAAAGAGATCAATACCCCATTGGTCATATCATTATAATAGAAAGGACATTCCTTTACAATAGTTTATACGACATAACTCGCATACTGACCTTTCAGATCGTTCAGTTAGCTTGATTGGTCTGCTTAATTGTATTACAATAACAACGGTAGTATGTTCATTATTCAGGAGGTCCTGGTTGGCAAGAAGAAAAGGCAAAAAATTATTCACAAAAAACGCGCTGAAGGCGCTGTTATTTTTGTGCATTATTGCAGCCATAACGCTGTTTTTTAACCATGTGTTGGGGTTCGCAGATGCTGAGCACACTGAGACCATAATGAATGAATTTTACGAGCAGGAGGAAAACTCCGTCGATGTCATTTACTTCGGTTCAAGCGCAACTCAGAGAGCTTTTGTACAGCCGGTAGCTTTCCATAATGATGGCATAGCCGGATATTCGCTGGCATGTGGAAGCCAGCCGTTCGTGCTCACCAAATATATCATGGAAGAGGCTCTCAAAACCCAGAAGCCTAAGCTGTTCATCGTAGAGGTCAGGGGAGCGTGCAAGCCGCCTGAAGAGTTATGGGATGTAGCTGTCCGCAGACTTCTCGACAACATGAAGCTTTCTTCTACCAAAATAGATGCCGTGCGTGATGTGGTCGAGTATGCAGAGGGTACTGATACGGGCATTGACGAAACCGGTCTCTCATACATCTTTCCGCTTCTGAAGTATCACGGAAGATGGAATCCGTCAAAACAGCCGAAGTATTTCACCAATATTGATTACTACAAAGGCTATACGATGGACTGGGGCGTATGCTTTAAGTGTACCGAGATCCACCCATTGGTATATACGGAAGACAACATCATGCCTATCCATGAAAAAACCGAGAAAGCTCTCATAGAGCTGCTCGATTACTGCGATACTATCGACACAAAGGTTCTCTTCGTCGTATCTCCTTATGAGGCGAGCGAGAAGGGAATGGGCAAGATCAACTATGCGAAAAACATAATTGAATCCAGAGGATACGAAGTGCTCAATTTCCTGCCGGCAGAACAGCGCGAGATGCTCGGGCTCAACGATAAGGACAGCTATTACAACAGAGAGCATCTCAACTACAATGGATCTCTCATGTATACAGACTACCTGTCAAAATATATTAAAGAAAACTATGGTGTCCCTGACAGAAGGGGAGACAGTAAATATGACAGCTGGGAAGAGCAGTATGACAGACTTGTTGAAAACCTCGATACCAGATATTTCGTTAATTACATCGATATGATGGAGATAGTTAATCAGGTCAGAAGATAATGGCATTTACATCACTTGCATTTTTAATATTCGTTACGGCGGTGGTGATCGTCTACTACCTGACACCGGACCGGCACAAATGGATAGTGCTGCTGCTTGCCAGCTATGGATACTACCTGCAGGCCAGCGCCAAGTCCTTTGCGTTCATTCTTGTGACTACGGTCGTAACTTTTTATGGTGCGAAGTATATCGACAGGGAAGATAAGGCGCAGAAAGCGTATGCCAAGGCGCATAAGGCGGAGCTTTCCCGTGATGAGAGAAAGGCTCTCAAGGAAGCTGCCAACAAGAAAAAGAAGCGCATCCTTACCCTTGTACTCGTAATAGACTTCGGCATACTTATTGTGCTTAAGTACTTCAGATATTACCTTGAGGTGCTCGGAATAGGCCTATTCAAAGGCGACATACTCATCCCGCTCGGTATCTCATTCTATACATTCCAGACGACAGCCTATCTGATCGATGTATACAGGAGCAAATACGATGCTGACACGGATCTTGCGAAGTTTGCGCTGTTCGTATCATTCTTCCCGCAGATAATCCAGGGACCTATCGCCAGGCATGACCAGCTCGCAAAACAGCTTTATGAAGGACATCCGTTCAGATATGCCAACCTGGCTCACGGATCACAGCTCATGCTTTGGGGCTTCTTCAAGAAGCTGGTCATCGCTGACAGAATCGGACTTCTGGTAGGCGAGGTGTTCACAGACTGGGATCAGTACACCGGATGGCCGGTCATTCTTGCGGCTCTCTGTTACTCGATACAGCTTTATATGGACTTCAGCGGAGGTGTGGATATCGCCCGCGGAGTTGCCCAGCTGATGGGCATCGACATGACAAGAAACTTCAGAAGGCCTTACTTCGGTGACAGCCTCGAAGAGTTCTGGCATCGCTGGCATATCTCGCTGAGCTTCTGGACGCGCGATTATATCTTCTTCACCGTAGCGTTATCTAAGCCGATCGGAAATCTGGGCAAGAAGGCCCGCAAGATATTCGGAGACCGTATCGGAAAGATGGTTCCGGTATTCATCGGAAATTATTTGGTATTCCTGTGCATCGGTATGTGGCAGGGCGGTGAGCTCCAGAATGTTTGCTATGGTCTTTACAATGCGACTGTAATCTGCCTTGCGGATATTCTTGAACCGTATTTTGTGAAGTGGCTCAAGGTCCTGCATATAAACCCGAGCAACAAGGCCTGGATGGCATTCAAGATGATAAGAACTTACTGCATCGTTTCCTTTGGACGAATTTTCTCGAACGGAAAATCGTTCAAGGCTTCGATACATATGATAAAGTCACTGTTCATCCCGTATACAGGCGGATTCATGAATGCTTACAAGGAATTTGCGCTCACAAAGTACGATTATCTCGTGCTTGCTGTTGCGATCTTCGTAGTGTTCCTGGTAAGCGTAAAGCAGGAGAAGCTATATAACGCCAAGCAGGCTGCGTCCGGCGGAGGCGGAGGCATCATCGAGATGGCCGGCGACGAAGAAGGCGCCGGAACTGATGCCGAGATGAGAGAATATCTGGACAAAAAGAGCCTTGCCGTCAGGTGGGGACTTTACATACTTCTGTTCACGGCCGTGCTTCTGTTCGGTATCTACGGACCGAGCTATGACCCTGCGGTCTTCATTTACAGAGAGTTCTAAAAGGAGGTATTGGTACTATGATAAGAAACGCACTTGAATATCTTGAGATAAGCGCGAAAAAATATCCTGACAAGATCGCTCTTGAGGATGAGCATGAGAAGCTGACTTACACTGAGTATATTACCAAGGCGAAGACAATCGGCACATACCTGCTCAAAAGGGGACTTGATAAATACAGCAACAAACCGGTCGCAGTCATAATTGACCGCAATATCCGTTCGATAGTCGCTTTCATGGGAGTGCTGTACACCGGTAACTTCTATGTACCTATTGACTATACTCTTCCGGCTGAAAGGATACAGCTGATATACGACACGCTCGATCCTATCGCAGTTATAGATGCGCGCACGGATACCGGCAAAGCGGTAGAAGGAGCAATAGACTTCACGGAGGCTTCATCCGGAGCAGATATAGATGAAGAGCTTCTCAAAAAAGTGAGAAGTGAAGCTATAGACACTGACCCGATCTACGGTATCTTTACATCCGGATCTACCGGTGTTCCTAAGGGCGTAGTTATATGCCACCGCGGAGTAATCGACATGGTAGAGGCGTTCGGAGAGACCTTCGGTTTTGACGATGGAATGGTGCATGCTAACCAGGCTCCGTTCGACTTTGACGTTTCAGTCAAAGACATCTATAACGCCATGAAGAACGGCGGATCCATAGTCGTTGTGCCGAAGAGACTGTTCCTGATGCCGAAGCTGCTGCTGGAGTTCCTTGTTAAATACAAGGCAAACACCATCATCTGGGCTGTTTCAGCACTCAGGATAGTATCGGATTTCAAGGCATTCGGCGCGGTCGAAGAAAAACCGGATATGAGGTACATCATGTTCTCGGGAGAGGTGATGCCTATAAAGGCACTCAACTACTGGATGGATAACCTGCCTGATCCGATGTATGTCAATCTCTACGGACCGACAGAGATCACCTGCAACTGCACTTACTGCATAATAGAAGGCAAGCAGAACGAACTCAAAGCACTGCCGATAGGTAAAGCCTTCGTTAACACAAAGGTGGTGCTGCTCGACGAGAAGAGAGAAAAGGCTGTTACGAAGCCTGGAGATGTGGGTGAGGTCTGTGTAGGCGGAGCCGGACTTGCACTCGGCTACTGGAACAATCCGGAGAAGACAAAGGAGGCTTTCTTCCAGAATCCGGACATCACAGAGCATCCGAGTCTGCTGTACGGTACCGGCGACATGGCTTACTATAACGAAGACGGCAATCTGGTATTCGCTGCGAGAAGAGACTTCCAGATCAAGCACATGGGCCACAGAATTGAGCTCGGCGAGATCGAGGTGGCTCTCAACGCGATACCATTCATAGATACATCGTGCTGCCTCTACGATGAGGAGAGAAGCAAGATCGTATGCTTCTACCAGTCGGAGAGCGACGATACCAAAGCGATAATCAAATTCCTGAGCGATAAGCTGCCTAAATACATGTGGCCTAACATATTCAAGAGATATGACAGGCTGCCGATGAACAAGAACAGCAAGATCGACAGGGTGAAATTAAAAGAAGAAATCAGAAAATAGACAAAATAGGAGGAAGTAAAATGGAAGAACTGCTTAGGATCATGAGTGAGGTAAGACCTGACATCGACTTCGAGACAGAGGATAAACTGATCGATAACGAGATGCTGGATTCCCTCGATATCGTCGCTATCGTAACTGACGTAAACGACGAATTTGATATTGAAATCAATGTAAATGACCTGCTTCCGGAGAACTTCAACTCTGCAAAGGCACTCTATGAGCTTATCCAGAAGCTGCAGTACGAATAATCAAATGAAAATCTTAGTAACCGGAGCTGCGGGGTTTATCGGCAGCAATTTCGTATTTTATATGCTCAAAGCGCATCCGGACTACGATATCGTAGGACTAGACGCGCTCACATATGCCGGCAATCTCGAGACACTGGCACCGGCCATCGATGAGCCTCACTTCAAATTTGTGAAGGCCGACATCACTGATGCAGCTGCCATCGACAAGCTCTTTGCTGAAGAGAAGTTTGATGTAGTAGTCAATTTCGCTGCTGAGTCGCATGTAGACAGATCGATCGAGGATCCGGGAGTTTTCCTTCGCACAAATATCCTCGGAACGCAGGTGCTTATGGACGCTTCCATAAAGTATGGAGTAAAGAGATTCCATCAGGTCGGCACAGACGAAGTATACGGCGATCTGCCGCTCGACAGACCTGATCTGTTCTTCGTAGAGACTATGCCGCTGACCGCTTCAAGCCCATATTCGGCATCGAAAGCATCCGCAGACCTGCTCGTCATGGCATATCACCGCACATACGGACTGCCGGTCACCATCAGCAGGTGCAGCAACAACTACGGACCTTATCAGTTCCCTGAGAAGCTTATCCCGCTGATGATCGCCAACGCAAGAGCAGATAAAGCGCTGCCCGTATACGGCGAAGGTCTGAACGTAAGAGACTGGCTCTATGTAGAGGATCACTGCAGGGCTATAGACCTCATTATCGAAAACGGCAGAGTCGGTGAAGTGTACAACATCGGCGGCCATAACGAGAAGGCCAATATCGAAGTAGTAAAGATCATACTTGAACAGCTCGGAAAGCCTGAGAGCCTGATCACATATGTTACGGACAGAAAGGGACACGATCAGCGCTATGCTATAGACCCTACAAAGATCCACGAGGAGCTTGGCTGGCTGCCTGAGACAAAGTTCGAGGACGGTATTAAAAAGACTATCCAGTGGTATCTCGACAATGAGGACTGGTGGAAAAACATCGTAAACGGCGAATACCAGAAGTACTACGAAAAAATGTACGGAAACCGCTGATAATCATCAAAGGGGATTAGAATGATCAGTTTCAATGTGCCGCCGTATATCGGCAGAGAACAGGATTACATAATGGAAGCCATAAAGGCTCATAAGATCTGCGGAGACGGAGCTTTTACCAAAAAGTGCAACTCCTGGATCGAAGAAAAGACCGGCGTGAGCAAGGCTCTGCTTACTACGGCTTGTTCTACAGCCCTTGACATGGCAGCCATATTAACAGATGTCGGGCCGGGCGACGAAGTGATATTGCCTTCGTTCACATTTGTTTCAACAGCCAATGCTTTTGTGCTGAGAGGAGCAAAACTTGTCTTCGTAGACATCAGACCCGACACCCAGAATATAGATGAGAAACTCATTGAGGACGCCATCACCGACAGGACGAAAGTAATTGCACCGGTACATTACGCCGGAGTCGGATGCGAGATGGATACCATCATGGATATCGCAAGGCGTCATGACCTGATCGTTGTTGAGGATGCGGCTCAGGGTGTAATGTCGACATATAAAGGAAATGCCCTGGGCGCGATCGGCGATTACGGATGCTATAGCTTCCATGAGACAAAGAATTACAGCATGGGCGAAGGCGGGGCTCTTCTGATAAAGGATGAAGCCAATGTAGACAGGGCCGAGATAATCAGGGAGAAGGGTACCGACAGGAGCAGGTTCCTCAGAGGCCAGATCGATAAGTATACATGGGTGGATATGGGATCATCGTATCTGCCTAGCGAGATGAACGCGGCTTATCTGTATGCTCAGCTCGAGGCCGCCGATGAGATCAACGATGACAGGAAGGCAAGCTGGAATGCGTATAATGAACTGCTCAGACCTCTTGCTGATGACGGCCGCATTGAACTTCCGGTGATACCGGCTGAATGCGAGCACAATGCCCACATGTTTTATATCAAAACATCAGGCATAGAAGAGAGGACAGCACTGTCTGCCTACCTCAAGGAGAACGGAATACTCGCAGTATTCCACTATGTGCCGCTTCACAGCGCACCTGCAGGACTGAAGTTCGGACGATTCCACGGCGAAGACAGGTACACGACCAATACGTTCGAGAGGCTGCTGAGACTGCCTATGTATTACGGCCTCGGACGCGACAATGTCGAGTACATCTGCGGCAAAATAAACGAATTCTATAACAAATAAAAAGGAAAGACAGGGGTGTAGATATCCTTATAACGATCAGGAATCTACACCTTTTCTGTAAATTGAAAAAATGATCAAGCCACTCAAAAATAAATGGACAACACTGATTACCTACACCATCCTCTTCGCGATCCTGATGGCGGGGATCTTTGCTTTGTTTATTATGCAGGGCAGGTCCTTCGTCAACAGCTCAGATGCGTATGACCAGGGATACTTCTGGACTGCCGAGATGGGCAACAACCTGAGAAGCCTGTTTGGCGGCAAGGGCTATCCGCTCTGGTCATGGGACAGGGGAACCGGTCTTGACACAAAGCTGCCGATCGACCCGTTCCTGATGCTGGCATCGTTCTTCCCTGCAGGCAAGATAGAGCTTGGTTATACGATCGCTATAATCCTGAGGCTGTACTTCGCAGGGTTCGCTTTTATTGTTTTCTGCTGGGAGGCAGGACTCGATAATTTCAAGGCACTGTTCGGCGCGCTCTGCTACGTTTCGAGCAGCTTCACCATAAACGTAGCACTGGTTCAGGGGCAGTTCATAGATTTCTTCATTCTGTTCCCTCTGCTGGTAATGGCGGTCGACAGGGTCTATAAGGGCAAGTCCCCGGTGATGTTCATGCTGGTTGTAGGGATCGCAATGGGCATCAACTACTACCTCGCGTATATGGCCGCAATAGGCATAATCATTTATATTGCTCTTCGCTACTTCCATTATAACGAATTCAGCGCGAAGAGCTACTTCGCTTTTATTGGCAGGTTTATAATCTACGGAATAACGGGCATAATGCTGTCTGCGATCTTTGTGTATGTGACGATAGTTACGCTTTCAGGCGCTTCTACCGGCAGCAGGCCGCCGCTTGAATTCCTCTATGACACAGCTCACTACTATAAGTCAATCACCAACCTGCTCTCGGAGGGGTATACCTTCGGATATAAATACATAGGCGTGCCTATACTGGCACTGCTCGTTTTACCTGCATTCAAAGGCAGGCCGACAATAAAGGCAACACACGTCATAATGGCAGTCATTATGTGCCTTATGGCGCTTACTCCTTTCTGCGGATCCATGTTCAATGCGTTCAGCTATGAGACAAAGAGATGGTATTTCATGCTCATATTCTTCCTCGTATGGTGCGCGGCTGAGCACATGGATCTCGATGAGCTGGCAAAAGGAAAGAACGTTATCCTGATGCTGCTCTGGTGGGCGGTGCTCACATTCACGACACTCGGTTTTGCCTATCTGGATATAACCGGCAACATGTCGCTGAGACATATGGCATTCGTGGGAGGCAATCTGGCTGCGGGATTCGTGATGATACTCTTTATCTGGATCGCAGGCAGGCTGAATGCATCTCTGCGGCTCAGACAGTCTCTTATTACCCTGGCTGTCATATGTACTCTCGTCCTTGTGTGGAACAGCTCTTTCTACGGACATATTGAGCAGAAGTTCTTTAAGTTCGGAGAGATAAACAGGCAGCTTGAAGCTTCAACGCAGCGTGCGGGAGCGTTGATCGAGGATGACGGATTCTACCGCATCGACCAGGTCGACTGGATCAATTCGCACATAAAGGCGGATCAGCCGGTAAACGAGAATCTGTGGTGGGGAAATGACACTATCTACATTTATGACTCCAAACTGCCATCAAGACTGTCAGAATTCAACCGCCTGACAGGAAACAACATGGGCTACTCAAAGAGGGTCTATATGCAGTCCAACGGCAACCGCATGGGGCTGGATTTCCTCTATGGAGTCAAGTACTTCCTCGGAGACGACGAAAAGAACGGAAAAACAGATGCTGATGCCTTTGCAGGCTATGCTTTCGATTACTTCGACAATCTTGACGGGGTCCATGTGTTTAAGAGCCGCTATGATTCGAGCCTGGGATTCCTATACGATAAGTTCCTGACAGAGACTGAGTTCGGCAAGCTTTCAAGGCTTGAAAGGGAGCAGGCGCTGATGCAGGCTCTCGTGGTGCCTGATGAAGAGGCCGCCGAAATGGACGAGACCAAGCAGATCACTGCTGCAGACATAGAGACGGATATCACTGAACTTGATTACAAGATCCTCTCGGTAGATGGCATAACGAGAGACGGCAACACTTTCATTGCTGAGAATGATGACGCAAGCATTCTTCTCTTTGCGGATCCGGCCGAGAACTCTCAGGTTGTGGTGTCGTTCGACAACCTCAGAAGAGTCAATGATGCCGGGGAAAACATCGGCAACTTCAAGCTGAAGTGCAGGAAGGACGGCAAGCAGACAGAAGCCAGCAATCAGAAAAACAACCAGACGATCCCGGGTATAGTCGACTACGACCTCAACATGGGCTACTATGATAACTTCACGGGAAAGGTGAAGATCATATTCAGCAAGGCCGGCAGATACGAGTTCGATAAAATGTACATTTCCGCGATGAGCACTGAACTCTTCGACAAGTACGCGAAGGAAAGGTGCAAATCAGTATATGAGGTGACAGACAGGACATCGACCCGGGTTTCGGGTACTCTCAACGCAAAGAGCGACGGGTGGCTTTTCCTGTCGATACCGGTCAATACAAACTGGAACGTATACATTGACGGCGGACAGGTAGCCGAGATACATAATGCAAATATCGCATTCTTTGCTACACCGGTGACAAAGGGTGAGCATACAGTGGAAATGCGCTACGACCATCGCAACCGCAACATCGCGCTGGCTGTGAGCGGAGCCGGACTGCTGCTCATGATAGCGCTTGGCATCATAGACAAAAAGAGGCTTAGAAAAACAAAGAAGGAGAACAGCCTTGAGACTGCCTAACATTAAAAAGTATATGGACAAAAAGAACAGGATGCGCTTCGTATATGCCAAATACTATACAAGCGAACCTGTTGATGAGAAGACGGTTCTCTTTGAGTCGTTCCACGGCAAGGAAATATCCGATTCGCCGCTTGCCATGGCAAGGGCATTGCTTGACATGCCTTGCGCAGGTGAATACAAGCTATGGTTTTCCACGAACGATCTCGACAGGGACAAAGACGTGCTGGAACGGCTCGGGCTATGCGATTCCATAGGGCTGGTGCATATTCATTCGGAAGAGTATGCGAGGCTGCTTGCCACGGCCGGCCTGATGGTAAATAACAGCTCGTTTCCGTCATATATAGTGAGAAGGGAAGGCCAGAAATATCTGCAGACCTGGCACGGGACTCCGTGGAAAACACTCGGACGCAGCATGAAGGGCGAACTGGCATCGATTCACAACTCACAGCATAACTTCATCCAGGCGAGCCATCTGCTGTTCCCGAATGAGTTCACTAAAAAAGCTATAATGTACGACTACGTGCTTGATGACATATATACCGGAAAGGTGATCACACATGGTTACCCGCGCTGTGCGGTGTTCTGCGATAAAGCGAAAGCGGCAGAGGTGAAGAGAGCCTGCGGAGATGAAGGATTCAGCACTCTGGCTTATATGCCTACATGGCGCGGACAGGATAACCGCAACATTGAGACCGGGATTTTTGTCGAGGATACGCTTATTCAGCTCAAAGCCATGGATGAGGCTCTGGCAGACGATCAGAAGCTATATGTGAATCTGCACCCGATAGTCCAGAGCGACATTGATCTCGGAGGGTTCAAACATATCCATCCGTTCCCGAAGGATGTGGAGAAGTACGAGTTCATCAACAGCATGGATGCGCTGATCACCGATTATTCGAGCGTATTCTTTGACTACTCGATTACGGGCAAGCCGGTCATCCTTTTCACATATGATTACGACAACTACGCTTCGGAAAGAGGCATGTATTTCGGTATAGAAGAGCTTCCGTTCGCAAGAGTGGACACTCTCGAAGATCTCGCGGAGATGTTCAGGACAAGATCGTATGAAAAGCTAAGTTACGCAGACCATAAAGCGTATCACGATAAGTTCATTAAATACGATACCGTCACTGCTGCGGCGGATATTATGAGCTATATGCTGGAATGCAGCGCAGACGGTCCGGACGGAAATTTAGGATCAGCCTCAAACCTGAAAATTGAAGACTACTCGTTCAACACCGAAAAGCCGCGCAGGATAGTTAACTGCCGCGAGGTGCCGGGTCGGCTCGATATGGATATACTCGCAAAAGATCTCGGCATGGATGATGTTGCGGTGTTCCATCAGGCAGGTTTCGATATCAAGGCGGGCGACAGGCTTAAGGATCTGTATGACGGAAAGTTCCCATATGTCTTCACTACGGAGGCAGTCCCTCAGACGATGGCTGAATCGAGAAGCGGGAGCAAGGCCGTAAAAGCAGCAGTGAAAGAGAGAAATATCAGAAGGCAGACAGGCGGACTAAAAGTCAGCAAAGTCGTTGAACACAAGCTGTCCAGAACAGAGCTGCTCAGCATAAAGACTAAAGGCAGCATGCTTGTTCTCAACATAAGGACTGCAGGTACCGGCACTGTTAAGGGTGTGGTGCTCGAATACAGAAGCGGGATCGAGGCTATAACGCACAGGATGGACTTCAGCGTCACAGGAGATACGATCGAAGCATCCATGGACATGTCGGTGCTTAAACACGGCTGCCTGTACTGGGATATATATGTGGAAGCAGGCGAAGGCGATAATGAGTATCAGTATCCGGTCATGCTGAGCAAAAGAATGCGTAAGACCCTCAGAAGGGGCTACTATCAGTGCGAGCTTGGTGACTACATCGCATTTCCTCATATCTCGCTTTCGAGATCCCTGGCGTTCACGCTAAGAGAGAAGAGCCCGTATGACAACCGGGCGACAAGGCTAAAGGAGGTGCTCGTTCCGTCATGGTCGATCATATGGAGCAGACTCAACAGGAAGCGCCGCATATGGCTGGTCTTTGAGAAGTTCTGCTCAGCGGCACAGGACAACGGATTCTACTTCTTCAAATGGTGCATGGAGAACCTGCCTGCCGATAAGAAAAAGGACATATACTATGTCATCGACAAGAATGCAAAGGACTATGAGAATCTGAAGCCGTACGCAGGCCAGGTGCTGCAGTTCATGAGCTTCAGGCATCTGCTTTATGCGATCAACGCGAAAGTATATGTAGGATCGGATTCCAGGAAACATCTGTATGCATGGAGACCTAAACCTAATCTCATTTCGATACGCATGGCTGCAAGACCGATACACTTCCTGCAGCACGGAGTGACCGCGCTAAAAAGGACTGACGGACTCTTTGGCGCAAAGGGAAGCAGTCCGATGACTCATATAACGACGACATCTGATTATGAGCAGCGCATAATGGATGAATTCTGGGGCTATTCTCCATCGAACGCTCCTGTGCTCGGATTCACACGATGGGACGTTCTCGAAGACAAATCCACGCCTGAAGACAAAACCATTCTCGTGATGCCGACATGGAGAGCGTGGCTGGAGGAGAAACCGGATGAAGATTTTATCGCCAGCGATTACTTCCGCAATTATATGGAGATGCTGGGAGACGAGAGGCTCAACTCCTGCCTTGAAGAAAACAGGGCGAAGCTCATTTTCTTCATACATCCGAAGTTCAAGGATTATCTGGGAAGGTTCAGTACTCCGTCAGATAATGTTGAACTTGTGCAGTTCGGAAGCAGGCCTCTCAATGAAATAATGATGAAATGCCGCATGCTCATTACGGACTACTCAAGCGTATGCTGGGACGTTTACTACATGGGCAAGCCGGTGATCTTTTATCAGTTTGACTATGATATGTATATGGAGGTCCACGGCAGCTATCTCGACATGGAGCATGAGCTCTTCGGTGAGAGATATACGGAACTTGATGATGTGATCGAAGGCATAAGGGATGCCATTAAGAACGGATTCGAGGAGAGTGAGCGCGCACGCGAGATGAGACCGAAGTATTTTAAATACATAGACTCGGACAACAGCAAGCGTACGTATGAATATCTGCGCAAAAAGGGGTACTGAAATATATTAGGAACACTATATGTGGTATAATAATATAGTTAGGATTAGAGATCATAGGTAAAAGATGTGCAGTCTGACTGACTGCAGACAAAAAACAAAGTCTTAAACTTTATATAATTTAAGGATTTGTTTTCGCGGCATTTAGTACAATAGAATTCGTATTATTATGCGAAAATATTGGCTAAGAAGAATGGAGAGGTTATTTATGATATCTAAAGAAGCAGCAAAAAGATTATCTGTGATGCTGCTTGCATTGGTGATGACACTGTCTATGACAGGGTACAGTTTCGTAGAAGCATTTGCAGAAGACGGCGATGAGCCGGCAGCATCTGAGGAGTCTTTGAAAAAAGAGACGTCCGAAGAAGCAGACTCCAAAGAGGCCGGTGCTTCGGAAGAGCAGACAGACAATGTAGTTGAATCACCTGAGGAAGTAAGGCAGGATGAGGCAGAACCGGCTGATGAGACAAACCCTTCAGAAGAGCCGGTCATAGTACCTGAAGAGATTCCGGAGGAAACACTACAGAGCCCTGCTATGGAAGCGGCTGAACCCGGAGAAATCAAGATAAGAGCATCCATAGACGAATCTTTTATTTCAGTGTTCTGGACTAAGGCAGAAGGTGCGGCTTATTATAAGGTTTTCCTGAACAACGAAACCGTTGAATCTAAAAAAATAGATGGTACTGAAGACAAATGCATCATACCTCTTGGCAATGCGGATCTTGCGGTCAATAAGGTAAGAATTGAGGCATACCGCCAGAAACAGTCATCTGAGAGTACATCTGCAGATAATAACGCAGAAGGATCTGTCAATGGGCAGCCTGTGATGACGGATGAGAAGTTTGCTGAGGGCGTAACTGATAATGTCAATGTAATCAAACGCGGAAAACTGTCGAGCAGTAATACAGCGGCGGCATATCTGGGCCTCAACCTGAGGACTTTGCTGGGTGAGGGTAACGACGGTTGTGCTGTAGCACAGGGAGCTGCTACTGACGGAACATACGCTTACTATATGATGACTTCTTCTACCACTCAGAAAGGGAGAGTCATCAAAATCAGACTTAGTGATAGTGCTGTTATAAATTACAGTCCACAACCTATAAGTATACATCATGCAAACGGCATGACTTATGACAGCAAGCGCAATCAGCTTGTATGTGTCGGTTACGGAAGCTACAGGCACCAATTGACATTTATAGATCCTAACTCGCTGACAATAACCTCTCAGCAGGAAGTAAAATATTCACATGCGGATATGGAGGGGCACAATTATACTCCAAACGGAATGGCCGCGATTGCTTATGTTGAGAAGTACAATGTTTATGTTACAAGAGAAAGAGGCGATCTGGTATCCGGCGGAGTCAACGATATAATGGTATTTGATGCAGATACCCTTGAGATGATCGGATATGTCCGCACTAAGGTTACCAAAGAATTCAATGGCACTTATCAGTCCATGGATGCAGATGAAAAGTATGTGTACTTCCTTATCAGTCCGGGCGGAAATGTTAAAAATAATATTGTCGTTTGCCTTGACTGGAACAGTGAGAATCTGCTACCTGTACTTAACGGTGAAAAGTCGTATATAAAAGAATTATGGTATGCTAATAATGACGGCAGCGGTACTAAAGATGCTGTTTTGACAATTCCAATCGCACAAGAGTCCGAAGGAATTTTCCATACGACTAATGCTGACGGCAGCGGAAACTTCTATGTTTCCGAATACTACGGAAGATGGCACTACAAGACTGTAACAAAGAAAGTCAAGGTAAAGGTAAAGTGGAAAAAGGTCCGCAAGTGGTACAACAAGAAGACCCACAAGTGGACTACCAAGAAACCTAAAAAGAAATACAGAGGCAAATCCAAAAAAGTTTGGAAATATAAAACAAAGACAAAAAAGAAAAAGGTGACCGAGAAGGACTACTGGGCAAGGGACGATTACGTCTATTTCATAGGGTCATTCTAAACAGTTGCCTGAAGGGAGATAATGCCCGGAGTAAATTACTTTTTAAGCAGAATAATCGAAGTTATGCTCATAAGCGTCGTGGTCGCTTTTGTGACCACGCCGTTTAGTATTCGTATTGCCAACAGATTTGGCATTATAGACAAACCGAAAGATGAGAGAAGGGTCCATAAAAAACCGATACCGCGCTTCGGCGGAATGGGCATCTTCATTGGCTCGATGGCAGGGCTTATAATACCGGCCGGCCTGAACCACAAGATAGAGGTTGCGATGCTGGGCGGTCTTTTGATGTACGGACTTGGTGTGATCGACGATATATTCGACATAAAGCCTCTGATAAAATTCGGAGGGCAGGTGCTGATAGCAAGCTTAGTCTATGCTCTGGGGATCCGGATCACATTTATCAGTAACTTCCTGGAACTGCCGGGAGCTGACAGCCATGCGAATCTTCTGCTAGGAACAGGCGTCGGATATATAATCACGGTGCTTTGGATCGTCGGTATCACGAATGCTGTCAATCTGATGGACGGACTCGACGGTCTGGCAGCGGGATCGACTGCAATTATGGCGCTTTCGCTTGCTTACGTTGCATACATCCACGGCATGAGGATCGGATCCATGCCGGTATGCATTGCACTGGTAGCAGTAGCAGGAGGCTGTATAGGGTTCCTCCCTTACAACTTCTCTCCGGCCAAGACATTTATGGGAGACGGAGGCGCGCTTTATCTCGGCTACATGATAGCAGTACTGTCAGTTATTTCACCTCTCAAACAGGCTACATTTGTAGGAGCTATCATACCGATGCTGACGCTCGCTGTGCCTATCTTCGATACACTTTTCGCCATGCTGAGGCGTGCGCTGAAACATGAATCGATAATGAGCGCAGACAAAGGCCATCTGCACCATCATCTGATGGCAGCAGGCTTTGGGCAGAGACGCTCGGTGCTGATAATTTATGGCATAGTCGGTATAATGGGCATCGTCGCGGTGCTTATCAGCCGCGAATTATACAAGGATGCGTTCTTCCTGTTCTTGATTGCACTGCTGTATTTGTGCATAATAATCGTACCTAAGAGACCGAAAAAAGGCATTAAGAGGATAATTACTCAGGATACCAGCGAACTGGAGAAAGAATACTTCGCAGAATACCTGAATTATGAGAGAGAGAGAAGAAAGGCATTAAGAGAAGCTGCAAAAGCAGCAGTGGATGCAGAAGAACAGGAAGCCGAAAAGGCAGAAGAAAAGGCAGAAGAGAATGAAAAAAGAAGCGGAGACGAAACACAGCAGCAATAAACGTTCAAAAGGCGGCGGGATATTTCCGAAAAGGATACCGTACGCGATACTTGTATTGCTGATGGGGGTTGCGACTATCGCTCTTTTTTATGCGATGATCTTGGTCGATGTATTCCCACAGGACCTCACACTGCTGATCATAGGCATAGTAATGGGCCTTCTTATCGTAACGTCCATACTTCTGGCACGCCGCAAAAGATGGAAAAGACTGCTGGGCATCATAATCGGTGCGCTGTTCGTAGTCGTGATAGGATCCGTCACATATTATCTCGGTACTACTTATGCCACTATGACAAAGATCAGCGAGATAGCAAATACATCTAATGCTGAAATGGGTACAGGTGCGGATATCGATCCGACAACTGAACCGTTCAATCTGTATATTACCGGTATCGACAGATGGGCAGGGGAGCAGGATCTTGACCGGAGCGATGTAAACATGATCATGACCATCAATCCGGTGACGAAAAAGATACTCCTTACATCGATACCTCGCGATACATATGTGAAGCTGCATACAGCCCAGCAGATGGATAAGCTTACCCATACCGGCGTTTACGGAGTTGACGAGACGATCAGTACCGTGGAGGACTGGCTCAACATAGATATTGCCTATTATCTGAAGCTGAATTTCTCGTCGATGAGAGCCATCATCAATGCGATAGGCGGAATCGACGTATATTCGCCGGTCGCTTTCGACAGCGATATATCCGAGTACTCGTACGTGAAGGGGTGGAACCATCTGAACGGTAAGCAGGCACTTTACTTCGCGCGTGAGCGTCATGCCTTCGAGGGGCAGGATTCAATGCGTGTAGAGAACCAGCAGAGAGTCGTTAAGGCGGTTATCAAAAAGCTCACCACTTCAACGACGCTGCTCACCAAGTACGGAGAGATCATGGAGGTAGCCGGAAGCAATCTGAGCACCAACATGAGCTATCACGAGATACAGGATCTCATAAAGATGCAGATGACAGATCTGGCTTCATGGGATGTCGAGACACAGAAGGTAGAGGGCGAATACGACATGGACTATGTTGCGTCGCTTTCGCAGAAAAACAAATACTCGGTATACAGACCTGACGCTGAATCGGTCAGCAAGTGTCTGGACGGGATCTATGCTATTCAGCATCCGACAAGCGCAGAACTCGAGAAGGCAAGCGAGATCAAAAAGAAGGGATTTATATCCAGCATAATCAGAAAAGCGCAGGAAAGAGTGAAAAACGGTATAGAAGCTTCGGGTGACGAGGAAGAAGAGGGTTAGCATCAGAGCATGAGTGAATGGAATAAACAGCTTTATGCAGCAATCAATAACCGCAAGGTAGCGATCATCGGAGCGGGCTTTGTAGGCTCGTCCATTGCGTATGCACTCACGATCAGAAATCTTGCAAGCAGGATCATCCTGATCGACATAGACAAGGAAAAAGCAAAAGGCGAGTCAAAAGATATCCAGCACGGTATACCGTACATGGGAACATCATCCGTGTGTGCTGGTGATTATCCTGACTGCGCGGGATGCGATCTCATTATAATCACCGCAGGCCGCAACAGACGTCCGGGCGAGTCCAGACTCGACATGATCGCAGACAACATCGGCATACTGAAACAGGTCACCGATAATATAAAAAAATACTATACGCATGGCGTCATAGTGGTGGTATCCAATCCGGTAGATATTCTCACATACAAGGTGGCAGAGTGGATGGGACTTCCTAACGGCAGAGTGTTCGGGACCGGATGTATTCTTGATACGTCAAGACTGGTAAGAGCGATCGCTGACTATACGGATATCAATATTGAAGCTATCAAGTGCAACATAGTAGGAGAGCACGGAGATACGCAGTTCCCTCTGTGGAGCAGGCTATCGATTGCAGGAATCCCTATGGATGAATACTGCTATAACGTCGGACTCGAATGGGGAGACAAACAGAAGCAGGCGCTTTATGACGAAGTACGCGGAATGGGTGCAAGCATTATACGGGCAAAGGGCAAAACGCATTACGGAATCGCCACGTGCGTATGCTCCCTCGCTGATGCGGTACTTAACCAAAGACTGACGATCGCTCCGGTCACTTCCACACTTGAAGGTGAATACGGTATCAGGGATGTCGCAATAAGTGTACCGTCCATAGTAGGCGTTAACGGAGTCGAACGCAGGCTTGAGGAAAAACTCACGGCCGAAGAGCTGAAAAACCTGAAAGCCAGTGCAGATAAGATGCGCGAGACGCTTGACAGAATAGAATAGACATAAAGAAAAAAGAAATCCTCCCGCTGAGCGGGAGGATTTTTAATTTGCTTTGATATTGATCAATAGCTGTTGCCTATGTACCTGTATGTTCTCTGTGCAGTAGCATATCTCGAATCTGACAAAGCACAGACTCTGATGGAATTGTTCCATTTTTCGCTGAACGGAACATTGTCATCTCCACCTGTCGACTCAACGATCATTCCGTCGCCGAGATAGAGTGCTACGTGGTTGCTCCAGCAGATGACATCACCTTTCTTGAGACTCTGCATTGCAGGCTTTCCGAGCTTTGCGAAGAGAGGCGATGTGTCATATCCTCTGTTTGCTTTGTAGTCATACGAGCTTCCGTTCTGGCATATCTGGAGCATGGTCGGCTCACCTCCGCCATGGGCGAATGCTGCATGTACGAATGGATTGCAGCAATATGAAAATTCATAATCATTGACGCCTGTCTTTGCTCTTCCGCCTTCGAGAGTCTGTGTTCCGCAGAAGTAACAGCCGTTATGCTGCGAATTTGGTTTAATACCGTAGTGGAATCTGTTATCCGCTGCGATGTTGACAGCCCATGCGCATGCGCCGTTTACGACACGAAGTGCTTCAGCCGACTGTACAACTTCCTGAGGAGTTTCGGCAACCTCTGTAGCTACAGCCGGAAGACCGGTAGTAATGTTACTGACACTGACGGTAGAGCTCTTGACATAATAGTAGCCGGGGCCTTTTCTGATCTTATACCATACAGCGCCCGATCCTTTCGCCTGAGCTTCAAGCACAATGGTGAAAGTGGCCTTCTTTTTCAGATTGCCTTTTTTTGACATCTTGGTTCCGGCGCCCTTTCTGTAGGCGATTTTCTTTGATGTCTTGCCGGCAGCTGATCCGTAGCTGTTTATCTTGACAAGGTCTGAACGGACGTAGCCGAGCCCTGCACCGGTATTGACCAGATACCATTTGTACTTGGCACTTCTCTTTTTCTTGTGCGTGAATACTTCTTTCTGGATCTCAACTACAGAACCGTTATTAAGGACGGCGAGACTGGCGCTCTTTGTGCTTGCTCCTGCCCTGAGATGTGCACCTCCGATGCTTTTTATGTGACCTGAGGCCTCAAGGCCGCCCATGGCAGCCGAGTCGAATGAGGACGCGAGCAGGGCAAGCGTCATCATTACAGCTACCAGTAATACCCGCAGTACGATGCTTTGCTTTTTTGAGATAGTCATGACAGTACTTCCTGTTCTGTTCCAAAGCGATGGAAAAACTGCGGTCATGCCTGTGACCGGCAGTATTCCCATAATTATACAAGGTTATGGTAGCTTCAACTGCGGACAGCTTCAATAAATCTGTATAACTCTTAAGGAAAAACTGAGGCTTAAGAAATGGGTATATATAATGTATAATAACTTCGCTGTGCAATTGATATATCAATGAATATCATTGCCCGGCTAATAATAAAAAGGACAGATAAAACGTGAAACAGAGGATATACAAGTATGACAATGTAAAGGCGCTGCTCATATTCCTTGTAGTGCTGGGACATATGACGACAGATTATGTGTCGGACTCGCAGCTGATCAGGTGGACTACACTATGGATATATACTTTCCACATGCCTGCGTTTATTTTTATCTCAGGTCTGGTGCATAAACACTATATCACAGCAGAAAAAGCCTCCCTGGGTATAAAGGGTGAGACCCGCATGCGCTGGGATAAAGTTCTTGGTTTTTTTCTGTGCGGATACGGCCTTAAGATATTCCTGCAGTTTACCAGAACTCTGATGGGGCAGAATCCTATATGGCACTGGATAGAGGAGCCGGGCATCCCATGGTATCTTTTCGTGATGGCCGAGTATGAGCTGCTCTTTTATCTGATGCGGAGGATAGACGAGAAAGTAAAACCGTGGGTGATGGTCACTGCAGCTTTTGCACTAAGCGCTGTGATCGGGTATTTTCCATCTGTCGGCGATACTTTCTGTCTCTCGCGTATGATAAACTTCCTTCCTATATATATGCTTGGTTATTACCTGGACATGAAGGAGTTCCTCGGGTGGATAGAGAAGAAAGCGTACAGGATGCTGGGCTGGGCAGGCATAGCAGCTTCGATGGCAGTATGCTGCATGGGAAACTGGGGGATGTACAGCTGGCGTAAATGGTTTACCGGCCGGCGCTCATATGAATACCTGCAGGACTTCTTCAGCTATGCCTATGTCAATGGCTGGTGGATAAGGCTGGCAGTCTGGGCAGTCGCGATCGCGATCACTCTGTCAGTTATCGCAGTCATACCGGATAAAAACATGGGATTCATAACTACAATAGGGTCAAGAACTCTGAACGTCTATTTCTGGCACAGACCGCTTTGTTACCTGTTCCGCAACTGGGCAATACTTCCGAAACTCTGTGTTCTGTTCGGAGGTACATATAACGCTTCTGTTGCAGGCATGAAGCACGGACTTGCTTTCGGAGGGAGTACGCTTTCAATGGCAGCGGCTTATACGGTATATATCCTTATAGCTGCCGCGATGACAGCGTTCTTCAGCCTGGGAATATTTGATCACCCGTGTTCAGATTTAATGAGATTTGGCACATGGATAACCGGCCGTAAAAGGTAAGAATGTTCATACAAACTACACAGTTTTTTTTGAGATACTTGATGAATTTTACAGGCAATTAACATATAATCTATGAGTATTTCGATCCGGAGACAAAGTTCAGATTTGCATGAGGGAAAATGAAGAAAGCAATAGACTGGATCAGAAAGAATAAGAAGAAGATCCTGCTGACAGATGTACTTGTCATTCTGGCAGCGTGTCTTGTTGTGCTTTGCATCCCAAAACCGGAAGAGGTAAATAGTCTTCAGATTGCTGACAGCACTTATTCTACCGCGCAGCTGGCATGGAATGAATCAGAGCATGCATCTTCCTACAAGGTATACAGATCGGACAACGGGACTGATTATGAATACCTTGGTACCACAAAGGAAGCCAAGTATACAGACAAAAAACTGAGGACAGGCAAAACCTATTACTATACAGTAGTTGCCAGAAACGTACTCAAGAGTACCGATATAGATCCGAAAGCTGCAGCATCAGTTATGCCGAGCCTCGACACACCAGAGCTTGAGGTGGATACATCTCAGGGTGAGATGAAGCTGAGCTATTCACCGGTTGACGGAGCTCTCGGTTATGAGATCGTACGCAACGGCGAAGTTATCGGACAGACAGACAAGACGGAATTCGTTGATTCGCAGGCTGAGCTGCAGGGCGGAGAATTCAGCTATGAGGTAAGGGCTTACCGATACGAGAAAAACCCTGTTTACGGCAAAGCAAGCAATACTGTCGACGCAGAGATTTATGCTCTCCAGAATTTCACGGTCGAGCCGAGTGATAATGATCTCCTGATTCAGTGGACATACAGCGATCATTACAGCAGCTACAAGCTTTTCAACGAAGGTCAGGAAATAGCCGAGACGACTGCAAACACATACAGGCTCCCGGGTTTCGAACTCGATAAGGTCTACGATTTGAAACTGGTCGGATATACTTCTGACGAATCCGAGAAGAGTCCGGAAGCAGGTAAAAGATTCAAGGTCGTCGAGGAAGAGATGACCAACGAGGAAGCCATAGAGGCTGCGGTGCAGTGGGGTATCGATATTGCTGCTGATGACTCATTTACCTACGGCGCAGGTCAGAGAGCACACAGATACGGTTGCTACTTCTGCCAGACCAATGTCGGCCCGAGAAAGAACTTAAAGGGAAAGGGCAAGGTCAACGGGCATTCCTACGAGAAGACATATTGCTGCAATCCGTTTGTTCACGCCTGCTACGCTCACGGTGCCGGAGATCCGAAGATGCTGGAAGCATGCAGGGACGGACATGGAATAGCAATGACCAAGAAGAGCTTTACAAGGTACGGCCACTGGAAAAGCTGCGGAAAAGTCTCCAAGAAAAATCTCAGAAGGGGTGATGTTCTCGTCCGCTCCAATCACGTAATGATGTATATCGGCAATGGCCAGATCGTACAGGCCAGCGGTGGCGGATGGGATGCGGGAAGCATCCAGGTAACTAACCTCGGCGGACGCAAGTACTCATTTGTCATGAGATATACAGGAAACGGCAGAGGAGTAAAGCGCGTTATCAAGGACGTGGATGACCTCGGCAATGTAATCGAAGAGGCACCGGCAGAAGCTGCGGAGGACACAACAGAACAGGCATAGAATGTATTAAAGCGATACGGCGTTTATTTAAACTTAAACAAAATTCATCTAATCCTCTCTGAAATCTCTTGATTTTAGGGAGGATTTGTATATAATTAACAGGCGCGTCATATTGGCGCGTCATAATTATTACTTTCTGCGCAGGGCAAACCTGCGCCAAAAAGACCACAGGAGGTGTCAACATGAGAGATTATGAACTTCTATTCGTGCTTGATCCAAGCCTGG
>CADCHO010000015.1 GCA_902801255.1 uncultured Eubacteriales bacterium
GCGATTTGAACCTTGGGAGTCGCTTTGGGGTTCGTCGGCAACTGCGCCCCCGCGTGGACTTTCACCACAGATTGACGGCATGCCCGTCATACACAAAAACAGCCGCCGTATGCGCCGGCGGCTGTCATGCTTTAATTTAAATGTTCAGACTATTCTGTTACCTCAGGCTCTTCTGCAGCTTCTGCTACTTCAGGCTCTTCAAGGTCTACACCGAGATCTTTGAGGATTTCTCTTGCCTTTGTGCATGCAGGGCAGTCACAGAATGTCTTGCCTTCTGCCTTCATTGCTTCAGCGTGAGCTTTGATCTGTGCTGCTGCTTCCTCGCCCATAGCCTCCTTCATTTCAGGTTTGCTGAATGTCTCGATGACTTCGTCGAGTGAGGAAATACCTGCCTTGAGCTGCTTGATGAACTCATTCTCAGTTACCTTGTCAACTACAGGAGCTGCCTTGCCCTTGAGTTCTTCGATCTTAGGAGCTGCTTTTTCCTTGAGCTCGTCGATCTTAGGAGCTGCTTTCTCCTTAAGCGAATCCACAACAGGAGCAGCTTTTTCTGATAATTTATCTGCACCTTCGCTGATTTTATCGCTTACCTTTGCAAGTTTCTCAGTAACTTCGATGGATTTATCGGAATACTTTTCAGCAACTTCTCCGAGTTTGTCCAAAGTTTCGCTGCCCTTTTCCTTGAGCTCATCAAACTTATCGCCGTACTTTTCATCTGCTTCTGCAAGCCATTTTTCAGCTGCTTCCTTGAGCGGACCATATACGTGACCGCTGAGCAGGTCTTTTACCTTATCGACTGTTTTCTTGTCTGCCATCTTATTACCCTCCTGTAAAAGTTTTATTAAACCGCTTGAATGAAATCGTCAAACGTTGCTTATCAAAGGTTCTTTACGAGTGTTAGAATATTGCTTCCGTCCTTGTATTCGTACTCTACGGCATCCATTGTCTGCTTGACCATGAAGATTCCGAGTCCTCCGATCTCCCTCTCGTCAGCCGAAAGAGTAACATCAGGATCGACCTTCAGAAGCGGATCGTACGGCTTACCGTGATCGATGAATGTGATCTTTACCTGCACAGGATCGTCAAGCACTTCTACACGGACCACTGCTCTGCCCTTATCCGGAACATAAGCATATTTACAAATATTTACGAAGATCTCTTCGACTGCGATATCGATCTGCATCTGCGCCTTCATTGAGCAGCCTACAGCTTCGAGATTCTCGTCGACAAAAGACATCACATCGTTCAGGTTTTCCTCAATAGCCTCTATATCGAGTTCCTTGTGATTATCATTCTCTTTAAGCTCGTTCTCGAAAAGCAGTGTATCTGTCTTGTCGAGGAGCTCGATGAGTTCCTTTGTCCAGTGATCGATCTCGGCCTTGCGCTTCGGGTCATCGAGCCCACCGCGCCTTATCGACCTTCTGATCAGCCTTGTATAGCCGATGATGCGTGCCTTATCCTCTACACTGTGTATGACTTTCTCGTCATCTGTACCGAGATACTTAGCGAGTGTCTTGTACCAGAATTTCTCAGCTGTCTCATAGCTGAATTTCTGGAACGACATGATTGCATCGTGGTCAAGCTCAAAGAATCCTCTGTACGCATTGAACATCGAACCCAGTTCGAAAATCGGATGTCCTACAGCAAGAGTATCCATGTCGATGAGAAGCACCTCGTCGTCCTGAAGCTCGAGATTCTTCGTGTGATAATCGCCATGGATCATGTGATCGTCATGTGGAACGGCTTCGACAAGAGCAAGAAGCTTTTTGCCTGATTCTTCAGGCAGATAGTCCTGCATGAACTTTGCCCACGACAGAACGGTCTCCCTCATATCCGGGAGCTTGCCCTCAGGCACTACAGTGCTGTGGATGCGCTTAAGCATCTCAACGTACTCATCAACGCACCAGTCGAGCTTGTCAGGTTCGGTGCCGAGTATATTTGAGAAAGATTTGGCGTTCAGAAGTTCATATACCGATCCGTAGCTGTCGCCTACCTTCACAACGTCATATGAGATCGCTGTCGGGATCCCGAGTATAAGAGCAAGCCTCGCAACTTCACGCTCATGTTGGATCTCTTCGAGAGCGTTCGGATTGTTGTGCACCTTTACGACATTGTCTTTGTCGATTCGGTAGATGCTGCCGTTTGCTCCGCGGCCGATCTCTTCACATCCCTCTATGGACACATTGCGGTATGCTTTTTCAACCGTCATCATCTCTGTGAATCCGGTCATCTCAAAGACTTCGTAAACATCAGATTTTACATTGATGATACGAAGATCAGGATGCTTCTTTCTAAGGCGAAGGATGACCCTGAGTCCGGCGCTGGAAATATAATCCAGACCCTCTGCATCAAGAATCAAGGCAGAAGGCACTTTATCTTTCATAGCGTCGCTGATCTCGTTCTCGACTTCGGCAGCATTGCCGGAATCTATACGCCCCTCCAGCTCAATCGTTAATTTTTCATTGTCCCAAGAAGTATTCATCTTCCGTGCAGGTCCTCTACTCTATCGTCAGAATATCTGAAAATCCGGTTACATCGAAGATCTCCTGAATCTCATCCGAAACGTTCTTCACCACCATTGTGCCCTTCTCGTTCATTGTCTTCTGAGCTGACAGGAGAACACGAAGGCCGGCACTGGAAACATATGCCAGTCCGCTGAAGTCAAAGACCAGCTCAGTTATATCACCGATAGAAGCCTTTACTTCCTCCTCAAGCTGCGGAGCTGTAATGGTGTCGAGTCTGCCGTCAAGAACGAACTCCAGCTTTGATCCTTCCTGGTTTTTCTTGATATCAAGCATATATACAGTTCCTCCTTATTCTGTAGACACCGCCGGAAAACACTCGATCCGGCAGTTAATCAACTTATTCCTTTTATATTATACTACAAATTTCTCTTCTTTGTATCTACATTTACAGTCTTAGTAAATAAGGGTCTTGTCACCCGACGGAGCCTTCACTATGCGGTGCGCGCCGCCCTTCCTGTCGGTGAGTTTCTTCTCGTTTACAGGATGCTCCGTGATCATGAGCGGAATACCTCTTTCATCGGAAACGCCCGTCTCATGTGAAGGCATATAAATCTCCGCTCCGAGCTCCTCGTAAGCGAGCTTTGCCTGTCTGTTGTATACGTTGAGCCCATAGTCTCCGTAGACCTTTACTCCGGCATCCCTGAACCTCGATATCCAGCCGGCGTTACCGCAGAGAATTCCGGACTCCCTGCATGCCTCGGCTATCTCATCGAAGTGCATTTCTATGAACCTGTCGAGACTGCCCTTAGAGACATTCATAATATAAGGCACTGACCCCGGTCTGAGATCTCCTTTGTCCGTCTCCATGAACCGCTCAAGCGCCACCGGTCTTATCCCGCTTCTGTTGACTGAACGCTGCCAGTCTTCTGTTTTCATGGCTCCTGAGCCCAGTTCCTCTGACGTTCTTATATCAGCGATCGCTTCTCTGGTGAGGGCCGGCTTTCTGCTATTTACAACATGTTTCCTGCGCCTCTTCATGAGCTCGTCCGCTGCTTCACGCCTCATCCTGTTGACTACGGAAAGAGGCACCATTATATCCTCATCGATCTGTACATCGATACCCGTAAGTCCCGGTGTGTAGACAGTATCTCCGAGCCTGTTCAGCGAGGCTTCTATCCTCTCCCTGTCAGTCGGCACCTTTTCAGCATATTCCACTCTGTGATCGGATACTATCTCTACACTGTTTCCGTTCCTTACATCGGTCATCACGAGCACAGGGAACTGTCCTGCGCGCGCTGTGAAGGCCATGGTCACAGGCAGTTTTTTCTCAGGCACATCGAGCGCTGCTTCAAGGAGCTTCTTATCTGTCACCTTGCGGACAGTATCGCCCGTGAAAGCGCCTCTCTCGAAATCCCCCGCCAGTACACAGCCGAGGCCGATGTCCTTTAAATATGTTACGACTCCACCCGCCGGTGAGCTGACAAGGTAATCCGCGTCCTCACTTATGAACTCGATACCGTCCCCGCTGTCAAGGCTTACGCCCTGTTCTCCGTCAGAATGTGCGAGTTCTATGCATACGAGCTCTCTGCCGCGCCTGAGCGCACCTCTTGCAGCTGCCTTCTCGTCTTTTTCGCTGACTTTGTTTTCACTGTCAATCACCGCGATCACCCGTCCGATACGGAGGCCCTGGTTTTTAGGACTTGACCCTGAAAGAAGGTCCTCGCCCGGATTGCCGAACAGATACCCCTCTGTGAAGTCGCCGCGGTTGAAGATCTGCCGCAGATCGAGCATGTCACCCTCCTCCACGCTGTAGAGCTCCGCCGCCTTTTCAGGCCCGTGCTTTGCAGCCAGTTTTTCGAAGAGATCTATATACTTGCGGTAAATCCTTGTGACGACCGCCACATATTCAGGAGTTTTCATGCGCCCTTCTATCTTGAAGGATGCAGCTCCTGACATTACAAGCTCCGGTATATGTTCTATGAGGCAAAGATCCTTCGGGCTGAGAGCATAGTAAGACTCGCCGTCATCACCTCTGTACGCCTGCCTGCACGGTTGGGCACATGTACCGCGGTTTCCGGTGCGCCCGCTTCCGCCGCCAAGCACTCTGCTCATCTGGCACTGTCCCGAATAGCACATGCAGAGAGCTCCGTGTACGAAGACTTCCACATCCACCTTAGGATCGAGAGAACTGCAATATGCTGCAAGATCTGTTATCTCCTCAAGTGAAAGCTCTCTGGCAGGAACCACTCTGCAGAACCCCATTTCCGCCGCAGCAAGAGCTCCGCCTTTGTTGTAAAGCGTGCCCTGCGTTGACAGATGCAGCGGAAGATCAGGCAGGTATTTATGCAGCAGTCTCGCAAGTCCCATATCCTGCACAATGACGCCGTCCACTCCGAGTCCGTAGATATAATTGCAGTAGTCGAACGCTCTCGACAGCTCGTTGTCAGCTATGAGAGTGTTGATCGTCATATATACTTTTACGCCGTGGGAATGGGCATAATTTATTGCATCAGGGAGCTCCTCATCACTGAAATTATCAGCAAATATCCTGGCATTGAACGCCATGCCTCCCATGTAAACTGCATCGGCGCCGTTATTGACAGCGGCGATCAGATGCGCCTTGCCTCCCACAGGTGATAAGAGTTCGGGTCTGTTCATGATAATATCCTCCCTTTTTGAAATATTAGCACATATTTCAAATAAGTCTACGTTGAGACCGCGATTTGTTTTTATTGATGTTCACAATGTCAACTATCTTGATAAACTTTTGTAGCGGTATTACACTTTAGTTAACTAAAGAAACCGGCATGTATTCGCGGATCCAAGGAGAGAGGGGCAATGAGTACAAAAGACACGGTCCTTGCTTTGTTTGAAAAAAACAAGGGTTTTTTCATATCAGGGGAACGTATAGCAGAAGAATTGAATATTTCCAGAACGGCGGTCTGGAAGGCTGTTAAGAAGCTGCAGAGCGAAGGCTATGAGATCAATGCTGTCACAAACAGAGGTTACTGTCTCGATAAAGAGTCAGACGTATTGACTGTGCGCGGAATCCGCAGTCAGCTTGACGAAAACTGTAAAAATCTCAGACCTGAAGTTTTCGTCAGGGTCGATTCGACAAACACTAAATGTATTGAAAAGGCAGAAAAAGGTGAGCCTGAAGGCTATGTTGCGATTGCCGGATCTCAGAGTGCCGGCAGAGGCCGCAGAGGAAAAGCTTTCTTCTCCCCTGCTGAGAGCGGCATCTATATGAGCATTCTGTTCAGGCCTGAAGGTCTTACGGAAAATCAGGTGCTGCATTTCACCACCATGGCCGCAGCCGCCGTAAGTGAAGCCATAGAGACTGTCTCAGGGAAAAAGGCCGAGATCAAATGGGTCAACGATATATTTATCGACGGCAAAAAAGTCTGCGGAATTTTATCTGAGGCATCATACGGTATCCAGACAGGAAAACTGGAATATGTTATTGTGGGTATAGGAATCAACGCGTATGAGCCATCCGGAGGATTCCCTTCCGCGATCGCAGATGTAGCCGGATGTGTCTTTGACGAGCCACAGACAGGTCTCAAAAACCGTCTTGCAGCTGAGGTGCTGAACCGCTTCATGGCATACTACAGGCACCTTCCTGAAACGCCCTATTCCGAAGAGTACATCAGGCGCTCGATGGTAACCGGAAAAGACGTTACTGTACATAAAGGCAGTGAGAAGCTGAATGCATACGTTCTGGGAATAGACGAAGAGTTCGGACTCAAGGTCCGCTACGATGACGGAAGCGTCGAGATTCTGAGATCGGGTGAAGTCAGCATAAGAATATAAAGAACAGGCTAAGCCGGTTGCAGTTGACAACCGGCTTTTTTGATTATACGATTCATCTTGCTGAAACTGACACCGGAGGATTCAAATGAAAGATTTCTCACCTGTTTACATACCGGTCGGCGTACCTACATTCCATCTCGAAAGCGCAAAAGATCTTTTCGAAAGATCCATAAATTTTCTGCTTGATGCAGATCCGGATTTTGTCGTTCCTGATGACATGCTGCTATCAGTCGATGAGATGACCGCATACATTTCGGATCTTGAGCCTGATTTTATAGTATTCCAGGATCTCACATTCGCCAACGCCGCATACATGTCTGAGGTGATCAGCCGCTTTGACTGCCCTGTCCTTCTGTGGACTCTGCGCGAGCCGGTCATAGATGGCACAAGACTCCGTCTCAATTCGCTTACAGGTGCCTACAGCGCAGCAAATGCCATGCGTTCATACGGAAGGACCGACTACGAGTACGTGTTCGGCTCACCGGAAGAAGATGCCGTCACCGGAAAGATCAAAGCCTGTGTAAAAGCTGCAAGGATAAAAAAAGATATGCAGGGACTCAGGCTTGCTACTGTAGGAGAGCCTCCTCAGGGATTTGATTTCGGACGTGCCCATGAAGATGAGATCAGGGAAGTTTTCGGCGCAGAGACAGTATCTATATCCGTGACCGACATGATTGAGCGCGCGAAGTCCTATACCGACGAGGAATGCATGGCGTTCATGGAGCGCTCCCATGAGCTGACGACCGGTCTCGGCAAAACGCCTGAAAAGAATCTTCGCGATCACGCCAGGCTTTATAAGGCATACAGTGAGTATATACGCGAAAACGGGATCGCTGCCCTCGCATCACGGTGCTGGCCTGATTACTTCACCGAATACGGGACCCCTGTCTGTGCGGTTCTTTCCATGCTGAACGACGACGGCACTGCCGCAGCATGTGAAGCCGACATGTACGGTGCCCTGTCCATGTGGACAGGCATGCAGCTGTCCTCTTCTCCTGTATTCTTCGGCGACCCTGTAAGTCTTAATGAAGAGGAAAACACTCTCACCTTCTGGCACTGCGGGACTGCCGCATGCACTCTGGCGCGCAGGGATACAGGCGCTGCAGTAGGTGTTCACCCGAACAGAAAGATAGGTCCTGCAATGGACTTCGGATGCGAAGCATTCCCTGAAGCCACGATATTCCGCATCGGACGTGAGCCCGACGGCACATACCGTTTCTTCATTCTCGAAGGCGAGGCTCTCGACAAGCCGAAGCAGTTCACCGGCACTTCGATTGTAATAAAAACAACGGCTCCGGTACGTGAAGCCGTTGAAAAGAGTGTACTTGACGGCTTTGAACCTCACTTCGTAGTTATGAAAGGATATCATGCTGAGACGCTGAAAGCGCTTGCAAGGATGTATGGATTCAAAGCTTTCGTATACTGATAAGTTTTATTTGTTACTCAGAGCTGTCTGCGGGCAGCTCTTCTTTTTTATTATTATTTGATGTTTGCGGCTCTTCTGAACAGCTCTCTGAAGCTACTGTCAGCCCTGTAAAACACAGGCGTCTGCCCTAATGGGGCTTTCATTTTTACCTCCGAGCCGCCTTTATATGCCTTATTGTCCCAGAAGCCTATCCACTCCCCTTCAGGAAGATGTACCGTACGCTTTCTTGCGTTTTTTTCGATAACAGGACACACATACATGTCGTCTCCGAAGAAGTATGAATACTCGTCCCTGCTCGCAGCATAGTCCACAGCATTCCAGAAATCCGGTCTCATAACAGGTATGCCTTCTGTCGCCTGCTCCAGACAGCGCTCTATATACTGCCTGAGAGCAGCATGGATGTTAGTAAGGCGTACTGTATGAGGAAGCACAGCCGGAGCATCGAACTGGCTGTTGGCCCACGGTCTTATCGACTCGTGGCTCCTCATCAGAGGCGAGAATGTGTTCATTTCCATCCAGCGTATGAACAGCTCGTCATTTCGTCTGAGCTTACCTATCGAGAAGAATCCTCCTATGTCGCTGTGTACAAGCGGTACGCCCGAGAAACCAAGTGAGAAAGTCGCAGGCATAACGCACGGCATGCCGTAATCCCTGGTGAGATCGGTATGCTGGTCGCCGTTCCACATTATCGGGGCGTAGCACTGCTCTCCGAGATAGCCGGAGCGTGTAAAGAACATCACGTCTTTATCCCCGTACTCCTCTATCGCCTCGCGGTTGATCTTAGCCCATAGCACAGGCCACTGGTTGTGGAGTTCGGCCGGATCGCCGTTGTGCAGCACGCAGTCTGTCGGCAGGTATTCGCCGAAATCCGCCATCCATCCCTTCACGCCTATGTCCAGCATATTCTTCTTTATAAGCACCTGCTTAATGAAGTTCACCGCCTCGGGATCGGTCAGATCGAGCATGCCCGCATCAAAGGTGGTCGACTTCATATGGCAGATGCTGCCGTCCCTGTTTTTTATGAGCCAGCCTTTTTTAGCGCAGTCATTATACAGCCTGCTTCCTTTCACCAGATAAGGGTTCAGGTAAGCCAGGAAGCGCACTCCCCTGCTCTCCAGCCTTCTGATGGCCTCAGGCAGATGATGATAGAGCTTGTCATCGTATTCGTAGTTCCACCAGACCTGCTTGCCCATAACGGTGCGGTTTTCTCCGCACCAGTCCTGACTCCACACAGCGCTTATCTTTGCCCCGGCGTCCAGCATGGTGAATGCTTTGGAGATCACCTTATCCGTTCCGCCCTGTACGGCGATTATCATGCCGTCCAGACACCAGTCAGGCAGGTACATCCCAGGCGGATTCTTTTCAGCGAGAGCACGCATAAGAGTTTCATAGTCATCTGCGTGCAGAAGCATCACTGAGCGCGGGCATCTGTCAAATTCAAGTCTGTAATTATGTATGCCGAATTTGGATATGCCGTCAGAAGGCGTGTCGAAATAGAACAGCCGACCCCTGTCTGTGACAAAGACCGGCATCGGCGAATAGCTCCCGATGCTTTCAGCCGTTTTTTCAAGGTAACGGTGATCCGGCAGTATTACCTTCTCCATAAGCGTACGGGCGGTGATATGCTCGGAGACGAAATTCATTATCCGCTCTCCGCGAAGGTTCGTCTGGCGGTACTGCTCTCCTCCTCCGAAGACAGCTTCTCCCTCTATGGCAGGGATCCTGAACTCATAAGCCCAGCCTTCTTCGCCTTCAAAGAACAGTTCGCATCCGAGCCTGCATTCCCTGACTTCCATTTTGAGCGAGTGGCCGTCACCCGACATCACAAAAGTGCTGTCGCCTGTTCTCTCGATGTCATCGAGGCGGGCGTGCTCCAGCTCAACTATCGTTTCCCTGACCGTTCCGCGTTTAGTACTGTATGTCTTCTCGTGCTTTATTGCGGAAACGAAAGGAGTGGACAGGAGTTCAAACCCGTCCACTGTCAATCTCAGTTTTTTTCCGTCAAATTCGGTCTTAAGCATTCAGTGTTTCCTTAAAGATCTGCGAGATACCTTCCGAGCTCCTTGTTGGAGTCAGCAACTACCTTCTCTTCGTCTATTCCGGTGATAGCTCCGTGCTCCACTGTTACTTCACCGTCTATGACAGTGTAGTCTACAGCGCCTCTGACGCCTACAGTTCCGAGCACTGACTTAGGATCGTAGCATGCGCCTACGAGTTCAAGACGCTGTGAATCGATCATGAAGAAGTCCGCGCACTTGCCGACTTCGATGGATCCGATCTCCTTGTCTCTTCCAAGCAATCTTGCCGATCCCATAGTTGCGACCTTGAGCATGTCGTATCCTGTCGGAGCAAGTCTGCTTGAGTTGAGTCTGTGCAGGAGGAATCCGACGCGGAGCTCCTCGAGCATGTCTGAACCGTCATTCGAAGCAGATCCGTCTACACCCAGTCCTACAGGGATGCCCATCTCGAGCATCTCAGGTATGCGTGCAATGCCCGATGAGAGCTTCATGTTGGATATAGGGCAATGGCAGACGCCTGTGCCTGTATCCGCAAGGAGCTTCAGCTCTTCGTCATTGAAATGGATCCCGTGTGCATACCAGACATCATCGCCTATCCAGCCCACTCTTTCCATATAGGCCAGCGGTCTAATGCCCTCGCGCTCAAGCATGTAATTCTCTTCATCCTTAGTCTCGCAGAGATGTGTATGCAGACGTACGCCCTTCTCCCTCGCAAGTATTGCGGATTCGCGGAGCAGGTCCTCCGATACCGAGAACGGTGAGCACGGTGCGAGCGCTATGCGGCGTTTCGATCTGAACGATCTGTCGTGATATTTGTCGATGAGGTCGATGCTGTCCTTCATGATCTCATCAACGGTCTGAACGACGCTGTCAGGCGGAAGTCCTCCGTCCTTTACCGAGAGGTCCATGGAACCGCGCGAGAAGTGCATCCTTACGCCGAGCTTATCGGCGGCTGCCGCCTGTGCTCCTATAAGGTCTCCCGCACCTGCCGGGAAGACGTAATGATGATCGAATACAGTTGTGCATCCGTTCTTCATCAGCTCGCCCATTCCGGTAAGAGACGAGAGATAGACGGTATCTTCATTAAGGTTCTTCCAGATCTCGTAGAGCGTCTTGAGCCAGTCGAAGAGCTCCATATTCTGGACCTTCTCCAGGTTGCGCGAGAACACCTGATACAGGTGGTGATGAGCGTTTACCAGTCCCGGATAGCAGAGCATCCCGGTACCGTCGATGACCTTATCCGCGTCATGCTTCTCAGGTCCGATGTATTTGATCAGACCGTCTTCGCAGAACAGATTTACGTTCTCGTAAACAGTATCCTTACCGTCACACGATACTATCGCTCTTATGTTGTTTACTGACAATGTACTCATTTTTTCAGGCTCCTTTCCTAAAGATCTCAGCCCAGTATCCTCTCGTAGATTTGTTTATCTTTGTTTCCGAATACGTTGAATATCACTTTATTTATGCTGCTCTCATGGCTGTCGAGCCAGTCTCTTACCGTCTTTACCGCGATCTGTGCGGCTTCTTCCGCAGGGAAGCAGAACACACCTGTCGAGATACAGCAGAACGCTATATTCTCCAGACCGTTTTCTGCAGCCAGATCGAGGCACGAGCGGTAGCATAATCTGAGGAGTTCCCTGTGCTCATCTGTAAGTCCGATGTCTACGATCGGCCCAACGGTATGAATCACATACTTGGCCGGAAGGCAGAATCCCGGAGTGATCTTTGCCGTGCCTGTCGGCTCGTCATGCCCCTGTCTGCGCATTATCTCATGACAGCTCCATCTGAGGTCGAGTCCGGCCGCTGAATGAATGCAGTTGTCTATGCAGTTATGAAGCGGAATGAAGCAGCCGAGCAGCGTGTAATTCGCAGCATTGACTATCGCGTCTGCCGCAAGCCTCGTTATATCTCCCTGCCAGAGATAAAGCCTGTCATCCAGAGCACACGGCTCCAGCGACTCAACATTGACTATGCCTCTGAGAAGGGCTTCACGCCTGAGATATGCATCCTGCACCTCGCGGAACTCAGCTCCTATCGGCTTGGCGTCCCTGACGTTCATCAGCGCACGCAGGAGTTCTTTCTGTCTCGATTCATCATCAGGCACAGTAACTTTGCGGTAGACCGGATTCTCATTTTTCAGTTTTTCAATAAGCCACAGTCTTGCTTCAGTCTGATCCATTTTTCCTGCTCCTCATCGTAAGCATAAGCACGGCAAAAAGTATTACTATTATGACCGCAGAAGCGGACCATATTCCCTTGTCCGGCAGGAATGATTCCGTGCCGTCGTTATTGACTATCACGTCAGCGTTTCTCAGCACCCAGGCACCTATGGCAGGTCCTATCAGACCCGGCACGAATACCTGGCCGATTATACGCACGCCCTGGAATTGTCCCGCCCTTCCTTCAGGGATATTGTCTCTTATCATGGCTCCGAAGATCGACATTCCCGCGAGATATCCGGTCATGGTGATCAGCGATCCGATGAACGCCTGGACAGCCGCATGAGCGTGTGTGAAATATAATATAGTATACCCTATAATGAGCATCCCCGTCACGGGCAGTATGCTCTTTGTGAAGCCTTTGCTGTCATAAAGTCTGCCGTAAAACACCGTTGCGACCGCAGCCAGAATTATGGCAGGCGCGAATATCATGACATAGTTATCGAGGCCCAGAGTCTGCTCGTAATAAATGATCAGATACGGCATGAAGATCTGGATCGATATGCCGAATATGGCGAAGTTGATCAGCGTAAGATAGAGTGTTTTATTCTCTTTTGCCACAGATGGTCTGAAGCTGTAAGCCAGCGTCTCGCCCATGCTTTCTTCGGTTTTTTTCAGTCCCGGATCATCTTCTATAAGGAACCATCCGAGTATGCCTATGAGTGTCGTGGCTATTCCGATCACATAGTAGATAGTGACCCACGCTGAATGCTCGTCGAGGTTGAAGCTCATGAAGCCGCCGAACACCACCAGTACGGCGACCAGCGGCATCATTGAGTTGACGCCCTCTATCTTTCCCCTGTTGGTGGAGTCTCCCCTGTCTGTCAGCCATGCGTTATATGCTGCGTCATTGGCCGTAGAGCCGAAATATGTCATCACACAGTCCATGACAATGGTGAGAATTATACTGTGTATGTATGCAAATGCTATTATGCTGATGCCCCAGATCATATAGCCGATGCTCATGAAAGCCTTGCGCTTTCCGACCTTATCGGAAACAGCACCCATGATTATAGTTGTAAGTGCTGCCGTGACGGCACTCGCCATGACCATCGCCGAAATGTCTGCCGCCGTTGCGTGGAACATCTTGTAGATGAACACGTTGAAGTACATGTTCTCAACTACCCATGCCACCTGGCCCATAAGGCCGAAAACCAGCATCGATATCCAGAATTTCTTTCCGAGTTTAGTCTGCATCTCTGATCAACCTCTCATCTGTATCTTTTTTCGGTCTCACCGTTATCCATACTCCTATGAACACCAGCACTATACCGATCATCTGACGAACGCTTATCTGCTCTCCGAGCATCAGAAACGAGAACAGCGCCACGAATACCGGCTCAGACGCATAAATGAGCGTCGTATGCGACGTAGGACTCAGCTTCTCGGCGGATGTCTGGAAGATGAATCCCAGAGCGCCGCAGCCAAGCGCCAGATACAGCAGCTGCCACCATCCGGCAGCACTCACCGGCAGTCTGAAACTGTCCTCAAGAGCAAAGGCAAATATGAACCCGTACACGGACACGAAAGCCAGCTGCAGTGTGCCCAGAACTATAGGGTCATGCTTATGCGCATATCGCTCCGTGTACAGCATCTGGAACGAGTAGAAAAAAGCGCTCATGATGCATATGAGATCGCCCTTGTTAAGCGACAGTCCAGGCGAAAGACACATTAACCCGACTCCTATGATAGTTATTATGATGCTCGCGATCTGCACCCTGCCCGGCACAATATGCTCCTGCACAAGTATGATGAGCGGCGTGAAAAACGCCACAAGGCTCATCATAAAGCCCGCATTCGAAGCTGTAGTGTACTTGCAGCCGAGCACCATGCATAAATACGAGACAAATAAAAACGTTCCCAGCACTCCCGAGTGCAGGAACGTTTCTTTATCCAGCTTGCGATATCTCTTATGAAAAACGATAAGGCAGGCAGCAAAGGCAATCAAAAACCTGAGAGCCACCATGTTGAATACTTCGAGCTCGGCGAGTATCTGCTTTGAGAAAATCGTCATAGCTCCGAATATCATGGTGGCCGCAAGCATCATCAGATCACCGAGTGCGATATGTTTTCTGTCTGCGGCCATGCCTTATCTCTTTGTTCTGTTTTAAGCCCGGTTACCTCTTCACTTAGAAGTATACACCAGTTTCTCGCCATCTGAGTCGCAAATTAGTGACTGACCGTCAAGAATCGTACCTCTTATAACGCCTGTAGCGATCTCAGTCTCTACATGCTGCTGCAGATAGCGCTTTATCGGCCTTGCGCCATAGTGTGGATCGTAAGCTTCATCAGCGATGAACTCGAGTGCCGCGTCAGTTACGCTGAGCTCGATATCCCTGTCTTTGAGCCTGTCCGCGATATCCTTGAACGAAAGCTCTATGATGCCCTTGATCTGATCCTTAGTGAGCGGGCTGAAAAGTATGATGTCATCGATACGGTTGAGGAACTCCGGCCTGAAGCCTGCCTTGAGCTGAGCCATTACGAGCTTCTCCACCTCAGGATCGATGGTGCCGTCATCCTTCATGTTGTCGATGAGGTCGGCGCTTCCGATATTGGAAGTCATGATGACTATCGTATTCTTGAAATCGACCGTGCGGCCCTGGTTGTCCGTCAGGCGTCCGTCATCGAGCAGCTGCAGCAGGATGTTGAACACATCCGGATGAGCCTTTTCGATCTCATCAAAGAGGATGACGCTGTACGGTTTGCGGCGCACTGCTTCTGTCAGCTGACCGCCTTCGTCATATCCGACATACCCCGGAGGAGCTCCTACCAGTCTCGATACGGAGTGCTTCTCCATGTATTCTGACATGTCTATTCTTATCATGTTGCGCTCGCTGTCGAAGAGCGATTCCGAAAGAGCCTTGGCGAGCTCGGTCTTGCCTACACCCGTAGGTCCGAGGAAAATGAACGATCCGATAGGTCTGTTCTCATCCTTGAGACCTGCTCTGGCGCGCAAAATCGCCTCTGAGACGGCTTTTACGCCCTCATCCTGACCGATGACCCTCTTATGCAGGATATCCGGCAATCTGAGGAGTTTATCGCGTTCCGTCTCAACCAGCTTGCTCACAGGGATGCCGGTCCATCCGGATATGACTTCTGCGATCTCCTCTTCAGTGACCTCTTCCTGGAGCAGCCTCTCTTCTTCTCTTTTATCAGCAGCGGCTTTCTTCTCCTCGAGCTGTCTTTCTAGATCAGGCAGCACGCCGTACTTCAGCTGTGCGCCTTTTTCGTAGTCAGCCTGTCTCTCGGCATCTTCGATCTCGAGCTTTATATCCTCGATCTGCTGCTTGAGGTTTTTGGCTTCAAGAATCTCGGCCTTCTCGTTCTCCCACTGCGCTCTCATACCGGCGCTCTTGTCTTTGAGCTCGGCAAGCTCTTTCTCGAGGATCTCGAGTCTGGCCTTTGAGCCCTTATCCTCTTCCTTGGAAAGCGCCTGCTTCTCGATCTCGAGCTGAGTGATCTTGCGGGATATCTGGTCGAGCTCTGAAGGCATGCTGTCTATCTCGGTACGGATGCGTGCGGCGGCCTCGTCCATCAGGTCGATCGCCTTGTCAGGCAGGTATCTGTCGCTGATATATCTGTCGGACAGTGTAGCGCACGCGATCAGGGCGCTGTCGGTGATCCTTACGCCGTGGTGGATCTCGAACTTCTCTTTGAGTCCGCGGAGAATGGAGATGGTGTCCTCAACGCTCGGCTGATCTACCAGCACCTTCTGGAATCTTCTCTCAAGAGCAGCGTCCTTTTCGATGTATTTTCTGTATTCGTCAAGAGTTGTGGCACCGATGCAGTGGAGCTCTCCTCTTGCCAGCTTCGGCTTCAGAAGATTGCCGGCATCCATGGAGCCCTCGGTCCTTCCTGCTCCTACGATATTGTGGATCTCGTCGATGAACAGGATTATCCTGCCCTCGGATTTTTCGATCTCATTGAGAACGGCCTTGAGCCTCTCCTCGAACTCGCCTCTGTACTTAGCTCCGGCAATGAGAGCTCCCATGTCGAGAGCGTATACGGTCTTGTCCTTGAGTCCCTCAGGAACATCTCCTGCAAGTATTCTCTGTGCAAGACCTTCGACAACGGCTGTCTTACCGACACCCGGCTCACCTATTAGCACAGGGTTGTTTTTTGTACGTCTCGAAAGGATCTGCACCACGTGCCTTATTTCAGCATCCCTTCCGATCACCGGGTCGAGCTTGCCTGCTCTTGCCATCTCAACAAGGTCCCTTCCGTACTTAGCAAGTGCTTCGTAATTGTCTTCCGGGTTCTGGCTCGTGATCCTCTGATTTCCCCTCACCTTTGTGAGTGCTTCAAGGAACTTTTCTTTTGTGATGCCGTATCTGAGGAATATCCTCTCGCTAGGTGTTCCCTTTTCTGCGAGGAGCGCAAGATAGATGTGCTCCACGCTAACGTATTCATCCTTGAACTGATCCGCTACAGCCTCGGCATCCATGAAGATCTTGTTGAACCTGCGCGTACCGTACATGCCGTCTCCGCCGCCGGACACTTTAGGGATCTTGTCTACTTCTGCCTGAACATCCTTTGTAACGGCAATGATATTCACGCCCATTGACTGAAGCAGTTTAGGGATCAGCCCATCCTGCTGTTTAAGCAGAGCAAGGTGTATGTGCTCACCGTCCACCATCTGGTTGCCCATGGCGACCGCGATGTTCTGGCAGTCAAGCACAGCCTGCTGAGCATTCTGAGTGTATTTTTCAATGTTCATATATGCATACCTCCTGTATGAAGATTTATTAGCATGTTTTATTACGGATCCGGAATCCGTAAAGGCTGTGCACATCATGCTTTAGCCTGTGGCTCCAGCTGCTGACCGTTCTGCACGAAATGGCAGCTGGCTTTTTTGTGCAAAATAGTGCTCTGCCTGTTTTTTACGAAACAAAGATAGCATATATTTCAACGTTTGTAAAGAAAAATTTAGCACTCACTTTATGAGAGTGCTAATAATTTTTATTTCGGACGGCATCTTGTACTCTCTTTATAAAAATCTCTTTTTTTCAAGATTTAAGCCCCTGCAGAAAGGGAAATCGCCATAATTCTTGAATATGCGAACCAATCAGCAACGTTTTTCAAGATTTTTAAGATGATGTCTTGAAAAAAAAGGCCAAAAGGAATCTTTTATACAAGATTCCTGAGGAAAAGAGCTCGAATCTACGAGCAAACGATCCTTAATCTTGAAAAACGCAATGAAAAACGGGGTTTTTTCAACCCCGTCAGCGACTATCTTTTATCTGTTATTTATCCTAAAAGATTTTTCCCAAAATACTTTCCTAAATCTATAATCCGAAATCTACCCGAGCAAACTTACCGCCTGATTATCGGTTTTTTCTCCGGCGCTTTGATCTTTTTCTTTTTGCCGCCTTTGGACCCCTCACCGTTCTCCTCAGCAAGTTCTTTTAACAGATCGACTATCTCACCGGCTCTCTCTTCTGCGGTCGGCTGGTTTTCGCCGTTCATTTCTTCTACTTCTGCCAGCGCCTCAGCAATTTCGGCTTCTCTTGCCGCTCTTGCTGCAAGTTCTTTCTCGTATTCCTCCTCGAACTTATCCGTGAGGTCTTCAATGGTGATGGTGGAGAGCGTTTCCTCATCCACTTCATCGAGAGCTGAGACTCTTGAAGCCTGATTGGCGATGATCTTCTCGAAGAGGTTACGCACCTCTCTTGCGTTCGCGAAGTTTTCGCCCTTTGATTCCTCGAGTCTTATGATTTCTTCGCGCACGGCTTTATCTGCCTCTTCAGTCAGTTTATACTGATACTTCTTGCACTGCAGTTCAAATATGGCCTGCAGCTCATCAACCGTGTAGTCAGGGAATTCAAAGAACTTGTTGAACCTGGATTTGAGTCCCGGGTTGCTCTCAACGAATTCCTTCATGAGCTGAGTATATCCGGCAACTATCACTATGAACTCGTCGCGGTGGTCCTCCATGGCCTTAAGGATGGTATCGATCGCTTCCTGGCCGAAGTTCTCATCCTTCTGGTTGAGCATATACGCTTCGTCTATGAACAGGATCCCGCCCATGGCCTCCTGGATCTTCTTCTGCGTCTTGATCGCGGTCTGTCCTACGTAACCTGCGACAAGTCCGGAACGATCAGTCTCTATCATCTGGCCGGTCGAAAGGATGCCTATCTCCTTGTAAAGCTTGCCCAGGATCCTCGCAACGGTAGTCTTACCCGTGCCCGGATTGCCCGAGAAAACAAGGTGCAGAGACATAGGAACCGCCTTCATCCCCTTCTCTTCACGCATCTTTCTTACCTTGGCCAGTCCTATGAGCTCTTCAACATCATGCTTGACCGTCTTCAGGCCGACGAGCTCGTTGAGCTCCTCCATGCCCGACTTTTCAGGTTCCTTCGGCTTTTCAGGCTCATCACCCGGGGTCTTCGTAGCTACTGCCACCGGCTTCCTTTCAGCTTCCTGCTCCGTCTCGACTTCAGTCTCTATACTGAGCTGGGCTTTGCCCTCATTTGAAAGCTGATTGATTTTATCCCTGACGTTCTGTTCCTTTCTCTTTACGAAAGTATCATAGTTGTCGGACGGGCCGTAGAAATCGTTGTATATATCTTTGAATCCATCAAGTGCCATTATACTTACCTCTTACAGTTTCGCATTAGCGAGAATATTAGTATCGAATGTGAACGTGAGCGACTCTTCTACACGTGTCCTCTTCAGTGCCAACTGTATCATGCGGTCAAGAAGCTCCTTGTAAGGTACGCCCACAGGCTCCCACAGGTAGAACGAGAGCGAGCCCGGTATAGGGTTGATTTCGTTGAAGTAGAGCTTGTCTTCCTCTTCATCGATCATGAAATCGATGCGCGACACTCCGCAGCAGCCCAGAGCCTTGAAGGACTTTACGGCGAGTTCGCGTATCTCCTCACGTTTCTCAGGACTCAGCTCAGCCGGGATCTTTCTCGAAAGGTTAGCCATGCCTGCTCCCTTTGAGCCGCTGCCGCCCTTTGATCCGCCCTTTTTGCCGCCGCTGTTGATATATTTGTCCTCGTAGCTGAGGATCTCACCGGAAGTCAGCGGCTCTTCGCACTCAGAAGCAAGAGCTTCGTTTTCGTCACCCAGCACCGAGCAGTTGATCTCTCTGAGTTTGGATATCGCATGCTCTGCCATCACGCGGGCTGCATATCTGAATGCATCATCGATGGCGTCAATGAGCTCATCCCTGCTCTTCGCAACGCCGATGCCCACGCTGGAGCCGAGATTCACCGGCTTTATGATCACCGGATAGCCGAAAGTCTTCTCGATGTCGTCTGCGATCTTTTCAGGATACTCATAGTCAGCCATCGTGTAGACCTTTGCGTCAAGAACAGGCACGCCGGCCTCCTTGAGCACCGCCTTGGTGATGAACTTGTCCATGCTTATAGCGGACGATGTGACGTCAGGCCCTACGAACGGGATGCCTACCGTCTTCAGATAACCCTGAAGAGCTCCGTCCTCAACGTTGGTGCCATGGACTACCGGGAAGGCAATATCGATGGCGAGAGGCTTCTGCCCGCCGAACATCTTCGCCGGATAAGGCACGAGCTGCACCCTGCCCCCGTCATTCACCATGATCACTCTCTGCGAACGCTTCAGAAGCGCCGGGATGTCACGGTACGATTCGATTTTGCCGACGTCCGCGCCGGTATACATGTCATTCTCCTTGGTCATGTAAACCGGTATGACTTCATATTTGTCGGTATCCATGCTTTTGAGGGCCTGGATGCCGGATATTACAGACACTTCGTGCTCAACGGTCTTGCCGCCGAACATCAATGCGACTTTCGTTTTCATTGTGAACTCCTATTTTAGTAGTTATCCGGTAGATCGTTCTCAAGAAGGATGTATTTATGCTGATCTGTCTTGACTGCATATGCGCGGCTGATCGCGTCTTCCACTTTATCGAATACTTCGAGATGCTTCTCAGGGAAGCCTTTGCTCAGTATTCCCTCTTTTATTGGCTCGGTATGCTTTCTGCCGACCAGAAATATCCTGTCACAGCAGTCTGCCGCGTATGTTCCGAATTTTCTGTTGTATTCAGCTTCGTCTTCTCCGAGCTCGACCATGCCCGGTGTGATGAGTATTCTCATGCCGTCCATGATCGCGAGCGTTTCGACGGCTGCTTTTGATCCGATCGGGTTCGAGTTGAACGCGTCGTCGATGATCGTAACATCGCCGTGGTTCTTCATCTCCATGCGGTGAGGTACGCTCTGTATCCTCCTGACAGGTATGCGGAGTTCCGCAAGCGGAATATCGAATTCGTGGGCAACGGCTATCGCGCCCATTACGTTTATGACATTGTGCATGCCTACGAGCTTCATCGAGAAGCGCTCCGACTCTCCGTCCGGAGCATTCACCGTGAAGTCAGTTCCGTGGTTTGTTATGACTATATCCGATGCGTAGTACCCGCTGCCGATCTTCTGCGAGTGATACATGACAGGGTTGTCGTAGAGCGGTCTGCTGCCCTTTCTGCGCTCCAGCTCTTCCGCGATATATTCGTTGTCACCGTTAAGGAAGAGTATTCCTCCGTCTGGAACTGCATCAGCAAGCTCGAACTTCGTCTTCTGTATGTTCTCCATGCTCTCGAAGGTATCGAGGTGCTGAGGACCTATCGAAGTTATGAGTCCGTGATGCGGGTGTACAAGATCGCAGTCTTCCTTGATCTCTCCCACATATCTCGCCCCCATCTCGCAAACGAAGATCTCGTGCGTCGGTTTAAGGAACTTCCTGATGGTAATGACGATGCCCATCGGGGTATTGTAACTCTCCGGAGTAACCAGCACTCTGTATCTCTGCCTCAGAAGTGTCTCAAGGTAGAACTTGACGCTCGTCTTGCCGTAGCTTCCGGTGACGCCGATGATAGTAAGATCAGGATTCTCCTTAAGGATTCGCTTGGCGTCGTTTATGTAATGGTTGTTCACGCCCTTTTCAACCGGTCTGTTGATGCTGTTTGCCAGCATGTTTTCTCCGAGCTGAAGACCGACTGCCGCAAGCAGGAAGCCTCCCAGCGGAGCCAGATTCCGGGCTTCGATCTTTCCGTTCTTAATAAGAACAATTGCGTAGCATACCAGTATGATAAGCAGGTTGACAGCGATTATCGTCGCGACCATTCTCCTGACCCTGGGGGTGAACTTGAGCGGCTTCTTTGAGTTCATCTCAATAAGCAGCCGGTATACCATTATTATGACTATCAGTGTGATCCATACCAGCACATCGGTTACTGCTGTCAGCCAGTCCAGACCCGCAAGAGGCACAAGCATCCTTACAGCACCAAGGGCGATGGCAAAATACAGTATCCACTGGAGATGTCTGTTCTTCTCAAGCCATGCGCTCTGCTCGTTGTTCATGTAAGTGTTAAGCTGGAACATATGCATATTGAAACGCATGGTCAGCCAGAATGCAGGTATCGCGAGCGCAAGTGTGATCAGTGTGCGTATTATCATGCCGCACCTCCGATTCCCAGGAATACCCTCAGGATATTCCTGAATTCAACCGGTTTGTAAAGGAACGAGTAATGATCTGTCCCCTCCAGCACAACCAGAGCCGCGTTCGGCATCTTTGCCTCCATCTTATGCGCGTCGCTTATAGGCGTATCGAGGTCGAGGTCTCCCCATACAAGCAGAGTCTCCTGCTTCACCTTCGGCATTATATCCTGCAGGTCTTCGTTGACAGCCAGAACAAGACATCTCTTCATTACCGGACTCGCGTTCCTGTAGTCTTCGGAGCCCTGCTTGCTCATCCAGTAGTCGATGACCTCCGGGAACATCGCATGCACAGGCTTGCTCATGAGGAAGGTCCTCTTGATCTTGTACAGCTTCACCTTGAACTTCTGTGAGGCGCTGCGCTCAGGCATCACGCCGGCGCTGTCGACTAGTACGATTTTTTCGATCGTAAACGGCAGGCTCTCTCTCGCAGCAAGTTTAATAATGACGCGCCCGCCATAAGAATGGCCGAGAAGCGTAGCTTTCTTTATGCCGAGCTCCTCCATGAAGCTGCAGAAGAAGTCCGCATATGCATCGACGTTCCATGGCTCTTCAGGCTCGTCGCTCGCGCCGAATCCCGGAAGGTCGAACTGCACAACGCGGTATCTGTCGTTTACCGCAGCCGCAATTGAATCGTATATTTCCATCCCGGTGCCCCAGCCCTGGAGCACCACAAGAACAGGAGCATCCTTGCCCCCGTCCGGACCGCTGATTTTATAGTTTATGTTTAATCCGCCGATAGTTATATTCATTCGTTATTTGCTTTATTACTGTTCGCGGAATGTGATCCCGTCATCTGTCATCTCATCGATGATGGCAAGAGATTCTATCCTGTAACCCTGCTCCCTGAGCCTGTCTCCACCCAGCTGGAAGCCCTTCTCGATTGCTGCAACACAGCCCACAAGATAAGCTCCTGACTGATTGACTATATCGATGAGTCCTGCAAGCGCACTTCCGTGGGCCAGGAAATCATCGACAATAAGGACGCGGTCTTCAGGTGTAAGATATTCCTTCGTAACCACGACGTTGTTTGTAACTCCATGTGTAAACGACTTGACAGGAGTTGCATAGACATCGCCCGAAACGTTCGAGGACTTGTTCTTTTTAGCGTATACTACCTTGACTTTCATCGCGAAGCCCGCAGATATAGCTATTGGAATGCCCGATGATTCAATAGTGAGAATCTTAGTGATGTCCTCGCCCTCATATAGACGCGCGATCTCATCTCCTATCTCCTTCATGAATTTTGTATCTACCTGCTGATTGAGGAAGCTTCCTACCTTGAGCACTCCGCCCGGCAGCACCTTGCCCTCTTTCAGTATCATCTCTTCCATTTTCTTCATCGGTTTTCCCTCTCTATGTCAGTATGTTTAGTAAAGTTGCCCATACATAGTGAGAATATCATAAATAGAACGCTTAAACAACAAAAGCCCCGCACCCTTATTGAGGATGCGGGACCGCACTTCATATTTTCAGAAAGTATTACTTAATATCGTTGTTCGTCTTGCCCTGACGGAACTGGCTTACATCGCCTGTCTTCTCCTGATCAGGATACAGTGGAATTGCTGCTGCATAGAGGGCTGCGCATGTCACGAGATCCTGCTTCCATGTGATCTCGTTAGGAGCATGTGCCTGGCTCTCAGCTCCAGGTCCGAATCCTACGCAAGGGATTCCATAACGGCCCTGGATGGATACTCCGTTTGTTGAGAATGTCCACTTATCGCAGAGCGGACGTCCTTCTCTGAGATGCATAGCGCTTGGCGAGCCGATCCTCTTATCTCCGAAGAGTGCCTTGTGAGCCTCTACGAGAGCCTTTACGTGAGCCGAGCTCTCCTTGTTGATCCATGTAGGGAAGTAGCACTCCGTCTCGTATACCTCACCTGTCCAGGATGGACGGTCATACATGTACATTGAAACCTTTACGTCATCACCGTACTTCTGTACGCTCGGGAGCTGTCTGACCTCTTCGAGGCAGCTGTCCCATGTCTCGCCGGCTGTCATACGTCTGTCGATCGAGATAGCGCAGGAGTCTGCAACAGCGCAGCGGCTAGGTGATGTGTAGAAGATCTGGGAAACAGTGCATGTTCCGCGTCCGAGGAATCTCGCGTCTTCGTAATGATCCGGATTGAACTTAGGATCGAGCATCTTTGCCAGTCCGCGGATCGAAGTGCTCTCCGTGCAGTCGTTGTTGTTGAGAGCTCTTACATCACTGATGATGTCTGCCATCTTGTAGACAGCGTTGTCTCCTCTTTCAGGAGCAGATCCGTGACAGGAGACTCCCTTAACGTCTACTCTGATCTCCATGCGGCCTCTGTGTCCTCTGTAGATGCCGCCGTCTGTAGGCTCTGTCGAGATTACGAAGTCGATCTTCGAAGCTGCGTCTTCAGGTCCGTTGAAGTATTTGTTTACGATGTACTGCCAGCACATTCCGTCGCAGTCCTCTTCCATTACGGATCCTACTACCATGATTTTGTAACCCTCAGGGATGAGTCCGAGGTCCTTCATGATCTTTGTGCCGTATACAGCCGAAGCCATTCCGCCTTCCTGGTCGGATCCGCCGCGTCCGTAAATGATGTCATCCGTCTCATATCCTTCATAAGGATCATGGGTCCAGTTGTTGATATTTCCGATACCTACTGTATCGATGTGGGAGTCGATAGCGATGATCTTGTCTCCGTCTCCCATCCAGCCGATGACGTTGCCGAGTCCGTCGACTTCTACCTTGTCATAGCCGAGTTTTTCCATCTCAGCTTTGATGCAGGCTACTACTTCTTTTTCTTCAGCGCTTTCGCTAGGATGCGAGATCATGTCTCTAAGGAATCTGCTGATCTCCGGTCCGTAATTCTCAGCGGCTTTCTTTATAGCTTCATAATCCGGAATCATTGTTATCTACCTCCGTGTCTTTAATGAATTATTTTTATTGTGTAAAAAAGTTTTTATTGCTAAAATTATCAATATTATTCAAAGCGTCATACGAAAAAGGGAGCATCATATGAAGCCTGATAAACGATTTGAGTTTGCCGCTCATGTAGCCAAGGGTCTTGCAGGCCAGTTCGGCCGCAACTGTGAAGTTGTTATACATGACCTCAGAGGCGATAACCATGAGCATACCATCGTAGCAATCGAGAACGGTCATGTTACCGGCCGCTCCATAGGTGACGGTCCGTCGCACATAGTGCTGGAGTCTCTCAGGGAAAACCCTGAAATGATCGAGGACCGCATCTCATACCTTACTAAGACCTCTGACGGAAGAGTCCTGAAATCCACCACCCTCTTCATCCGCGATGATGACGGAAAAGTGATCGGCCTCATGGGCATCAACTACGACATCAGCATGTTCGTAGCCGTTGATGATGCCATTCGCGCCTTTACCGGACAGGATCATACTGATCAGGAGCCTGAATCGATATCCGGAAACGTTTCCGACCTGCTCGATGAGCTGCTCGATCATAGTGTGAAACTTGTGGGCAAGCCTACAGCACTCATGAGCAAGGATGAGAAGATACGCGCCATAAGGTTCCTCGATGAACGCGGAGCCTTCCTCGTAACCAAGTCAGGACCTAAAGTCTGTCAGTACTTCGGCATCTCGACATACACCCTTTACAGCTACCTCGACGAGATCAGATCGTCTGCCGAGTGAAACTGAGTAAAGCTGCGCGCCTCAAAGAGGCGCGCTTTTTATTATGCGTGGATGCGTGTTCCGGTCTTTCCCTGGATGCCCTCTCTTGCTTTCTCAAGCAGAGTGATAAGGGCTACTCTTCCAGGCTTGGACTCAGCGAACTTCACAGCCGCCTCTACCTTAGGAAGCATTGAACCCGGAGCGAACTGACCTTCTGCGATGTACTTCTTAGCCTCTTCTGCGGTGATGTCACCGAGCTTCTTTTCGCCAGGCTTTTTGTAGTTTATCATCGCGTTCTCAACAGCGGTGAGAATGATCAGGAAGTCAGCGTCAAGCTCTTCAGCAAGAAGTTCCGATGCGCGGTCCTTGTCGATAACGGCAGGTGAACCTTTCAGGTGGTTGTTCTCTGCTTTTGTCACAGGGATACCGCCGCCGCCTGCAGCTATAACGATATGGCCTGCATCAGCAAGTGTTCTGATCGTATCGATCTCAATGATCGCTTTAGGTTCAGGGCTTGCGACAACTCGTCTGTAGCCTCTGCCGGCATCCTCGATGAAGACGTGATTTCTCAGCTTCTTCTTGGCTTCAGCTTCTTCCTTGGTCAGGAATGGGCCGATAGGCTTTGTAGGGTTATCGAATGCAGGGTCGTCTGGATCTACCAATACCTGAGTGAGAACGCTTGTAACATCCTTTTTAATGCCCCTGTCAAGGAGCTCCTCTCTGAGTTTGTTCTGGATATCGTATCCGATATATCCCTGGCTCATAGCAGTGCATACGGACAGAGGGAAGTGCGGATGCTTTTCAGGATTCTCCCTGGAGAGAAGTGTCATGGCATCCTGTATAACTCCGACCTGAGGACCGTTTCCATGGGAAACGACCACTTCATACCCTTCTTCTATGAGATCAGCGATAGGTTTGACTGCATCCGTTACGGATCTCATCTGTTCTACAAGATTACTGCCCAGAGCGTTTCCGCCGAGCGCAACTACTATTTTTTTCGTTCCCATTTGAGTCTACCTTCTTTTCAGAATGATTTTCTTGGATTTGCTTCCTCATCAAGTTTCTTGAGTGCAGCAACAGGATCCTTTACCTTTGCAAGGAAGATCATGGCTGCGATGATGTAAGGCTTGTTGGATGCCTCTTTGTAGAGGGAATCACGTGCGTGGTCGAATACCTTTGCGGTAACTTCGCCGTGCTCGCAGGAGATACCCTGGATGTCTGCAGGAAGCGGATGCATGTACAGAGTATCGAGGCCGTTCTTTGTCAGCTTCATCATCTCGTCATCTACGAGCCAGTCCATATGTGTTGCGTTCTGCGCAAGCAGTTCCTTCTCGAGCTTATCGATGCCGTCGAAGTCTCCCTTGCCATAGAGGTCTGTGCGGACTTCCATAGCAGCGAAAGGTGCCCAGCTCTTCGGATAAACGACATCAGCGTCCTTGAAAGCTTCTTTCATGTCGTTTGTTATCGAGAACTTTCCGCCGGCTTCAGCAGCGTTCTTCTTTGCTACCTCAACAACATCACTCATTACTTCGTATCCTTCCGGATGAGCAAGAACGACGTCCATTCCGAAGCGGGTCAGCAGTCCGATGATTCCCTGAGGAACCGAAAGAGGTTTGCCGTATGATGGGGAGTATGCCCAGCTCATTGCGATCTTCTTTCCCTTCAGGTTCTCTACGCCGCCGAACTCGTGGATGATGTGAAGCGCGTCGGCCATTGCCTGTGTAGGATGGTCGATATCGCACTGCAGGTTGACAAGTGTCGGCTTCTGCTCGAGTTCTCCATCCTCATGTGCCTGTGTGACCGAGTCCATGAACTCATGCATGTAAGCATTGCCTTTGCCGATGTACATATCGTCACGAATACCAATAACATCTGCCATGAACGAGATCATTGTAGCTGTCTCACGAACGGTCTCACCGTGAGCGATCTGAGACTTTTTCTCGTCAAGATCCGCAACCTCAAGACCGAGCAGGTTGCAGGCGCTGGCAAATGAGAAACGTGTTCTTGTTGAATTGTCACGGAAGATCGAGATTCCAAGTCCCGAGTCGAAGATCTTTGTGGACTTGTTGCGCTCTCTGAGATCTCTCAGCGCATCTGCCACAGTGAAAACAGCTTCGATCTCATCATCTGTCTTCTCCCATGTAAGAAAGAAATCGTTCTCATACATGTCTGCGATGTTAAGCTTCGCGAGCTTTTCTGCAAGTTCTTTTGCCTTTGACATAGTTTCTCTCCTTGTGTTTCTCTGTTATATCTTCCTTAAAAACATTTTGCTTTCCTTAATTTATTTTATTATATACCTGTCGCCAGGTAATTCAACAGATTTTGGCATAAAAGCTAAAATAGTTTTAGCTTTTACTTATGCAGTTTTTTTATACTGCGAGTATGCTGTTTCCGCGCTTCAGATACCTTCCGTCTCCCCGCTTTCCGAGGAATTCTCCTTCGTTTACGATCTCCTCGCCTCTGAGGAATACCTTCTCTATGCTTCCTTCCAGCTCCATGCCTTCATAGCATGAGTAATCTGAAGCACCCTTGATATATCCTGCATCTATTTTAGTCTTCTTGTCCGGATCGATGATGACTATGTCGGCATCTGTACCCGGCTCAAGGCTTCCCTTCTGCGGATACATGCCGAACATGCGGCACGGATTTGATGAACTGTACTTCACCACCTGAGGCAGGCTCAGCCGCCCCTTCATGAAGCCCTCCGAGAAGAGCAGCATCAGCCTCTCCTGTACTCCCGGCGCTCCGTTAGGGCATTTGGTGAAATCGTCCTTGCCATATTGTTTCTCGGCCTTGCCGGCCTTGTAATGGAACGGGCAGTGATCTGTCGCAACGGTATCGATCGTTCCGTCCGCGAGTGCCTGCCACAGCTCCTCTCTGTCCTGATCCTTGCGTAGAGGAGGCGACATTATGGCCTTGAGTCCCTCCTTCGGATCTTCATACTCTTTATCTGTAAGTATAAGATACTGTATACACGTCTCGACACCGAGATTCGGTCTGTGCTCAGCTCTTGCTTTCAGCACTTCGTGAAGTCCTTCGGCACTCGAGAGATGCACGATATATAACGGAGCATCCCCTGCCATCGCGGCAAGATGTATCATCCTGTTGACAGCCTCTGCCTCGCACCTGTCAGGTCTGCTGAGAGGATGATATTTCGCCTCGGTCTTTCCTTCTTCGACGAATTCCTTTCTCAGCTGTGTGATGACACCGTGGTTCTCACAGTGGACGGTTATTACGATCCCCGCCTCCTTAGCAGCCCTCAGCACCCGGAAGATCTCATCATCTTGCAGCCTGTAGTCATAGGTCATATAGACCTTGAAACTGCTTATGCCTTCTTCTTCCTTTATCTCCATCATCTCATCAAGAGTTGCGCCGTGCAGGTGCTGAAATACTCCGTGGAATCCGTAGTCTACGACTGCATTGCCGTCCGCCAGCCGATGATATTCATTCACCTGATGCCAGAGGCTGCAGTCTTTGGGGCCGAAGGCCATGTGGTCCACTATGGTAGTAGTGCCTCCGCATGCTGCGGCGACCGTGCCGTCATAGAAATCGTCTATGGCTCTTGCAAATCCAACGTCGAGATCCATGTGCGTATGCACGTCAACCGCGCCAGGGATCACATATTTACCGGCAGCATCGATCACTTCGGCGCCGTCAGCCTCTATGTCCTCCCCGATTTCAATAATCTTTTCTCCGTCAATCAGAACATCGCCCTTGAAAACTTCCGTATCAGTAGCGATCATTCCGTTTTTTATCAGCTTTTTCATGTCGGTCACTTCTTCTTTTTGCTATAGAATGTGTTCTCCAGCGGGAGCTTTGTTCTCAGGACTCCGTCTCTGGCGTAATACGCGCCGGCGATCGCGGGTGCCGCAGGTATCGATGTGATCTCTCCTACGCCCTTTGCCCCGTATGACGCTTCCAGAAGTTCATCCTTTTCCACATGTATCGCGTGGAGCTCCGGAATATCGGTCGAACGCAGCAGACCCAGAGTTCCGTACTTAGCCGTAGGCACGCAATCCTTGAGAGGCCAGCTCTCAGTAAGCGCATATCCCATACTCATCAGTACTCCGCCTTCTATCTGACCTGACATTGACAGCGGGTTCACTACTTTCCCGGCATCAAATGCCGCGTATATATCCGTGACCCTTCCTTCTGCGTCAAGCACGGCCACGTTCGTGGCAAAGCCGTATGCGATATGGCTCTTCGGATGAGGCTTGTCTGAACCCAGCTTGTCTGTAGGCTCAAAGTACTCATAGAAAAACTTTCTGCCATCCAGTTTATCCAGCGTATCTTCAGTGACACCCTCTTCATCCATCGCCTTCCTGAGTTTCAGCGCGGCGCCTCTTACTGCCTCGCCCGTTACCAGCGTCTGCCTGGATCCTGATGTTGTTCCTGAATTAGGCGCGTTCTCTGTGTTGCTGTTACCGATCCAGATCTTTGTTATAGGCAGATCCGTTGCCTGAGCAACATCCTGAAGGAATACAGTCTGGCAACCCTGGCCTATATCTGAGGCAGCAGTGAATACCCATACCAGACCGTCTTTTATTCTGAGTTCTGCACGTCCTTTATCCGGAAGTCCTACTCCGACACCTGCGTTCTTCATCGCGCAGGCTATGCCTACCCCGTCTTCCGGTGCATCGTCAAAGTATGGCTTCACAGCTACGAGAGTTTCCTTCAGCGCAGTTGATACATCCGCGATCTGTCCGTTCGGAAGTTCAAGTCCCGGCTCGATCGCGTTGCGGTATCTTATCTCCCATGGACTGATCCCGACCTTCTTTGCAAGCACGTTCAGGAGCGATTCCAGAGCGAACTGGCTCTGGCATACACCAAATCCTCTGAATGCTCCCGCAGGTGGATTGTTGGTGTAATAACCGAATCCTCTGATATCCGTGTTGTGATAATTGTATGGGCCAACGCTGTGCGTGCATGCTCTCTCAAGAACAGGTCCGCACAGGCTTGCGTAAGCGCCTGTATCGAAATTGATCTCACAGTCGAGGCCTGTCAGTATGCCGTTCTCATCGCAGCCAACCGTGAAAGTCCCTTCCATGTAGTGCCTCTTAGGATGTACCCTTAGGGATTCCGCGCGGCTGAACTTCATCTTCACCGGCCTGTTGTACTTCAGCGCTGCCAGAGCAGTCAGATGCTGCGTCGTAACGTCTTCCTTGCCGCCAAAGCCGCCGCCGATGAGCTGGTTCTCTACTACGATGCGTTCCTGACAGTCCTCCCAGCCGAGCATGATAGCCACCTCGTGTCTGGTGTCATAAGCTCCCTGGTCTGTCGAGAGAATCTTGACTCCGTCCCTGTACGGGAACGACACGGCGCATTCCGGCTCAAGGAAGGCGTGCTCCGTGAACGGAGTTGTGAACGATGCCGTCGCAGTATATGCCGACTCCGCCAGCGCTTTCGCTGCGTCACCGCGAGTGACGTGTCTGGTCTGGCAGAGATTGCCTTTCGAATGTATCTTCGGCGCTCCTTCAGCTCTGGCTTCGGATATGCTTCTCACAGGCTCGAGAGGTTCGTACTCTACTTTTACAGCCTTCTTGGCCTGCTCAAGTATGTAAGGTGATTCAGCAACTACGACACATATGGTGTCACCCACCATCCTTGTCGTGTCGCCCTCTGCTATCATAACGTCCCAGTCCTGCTGTATATGGCCCACTTTGTTGTTCGGCACGTCTGCTGCTGTCAGAACTCCAAGAACGCCCGGCAGTGACTCGGCTTTTTCCTTTATTATTTTCTTTACTATCGCTCTTGGATACTGTGAGCGTACAGCCGATGCATATGCCATAGGAGGCATGTCAGGATCGACCGCGACACAGATATTAACAAGAGGCTCGTCTTTCATATATATAGTTTTACCCGGCTTTATAAGGCCCTTTGCAGCGGCATCCGCGTACTCTTTTTCACCCCAGCCGGTCTGTTCCATTATCAGATCAGGTCTGTCCACAGGTACAAAGTATTCAGGTCCGATATCGTCCGGATATTTTCCATAACCCAGCACCTTTTTCCTGACATCGATACGGAACACGTTCTGTCCCATGCCGTACTGCGAGCTGTTGCCCCTGTTTTCGTAGTGTGCGATTCCCGAAGCACGTTCAGGATCGTAGCTGGAGCCCACAACCGAGATGAATTCATTCTGCTCAGGCAACATTTTGCCTGTAAACTGGCTTATCTGTCTGACCTCTTCTTCGCCGCGCAGAATGGACGCGGCTCTCCTGATGCCGTTAATGATTTTCTTATAACCGGTGCAGCGGCATATATTGCCCCTGATGGCTTTCTTTATTTCATCCTCCGTAGGATCCGGATTGCGGTCAATAAGAGCCTTTCCGGCCATTACCATGCCCGGTATACAGAAACCGCACTGTACCGATCCCGCTGTTCCGAAAGCATATACAAATGCTTCCTTTTCCCTCAGGCTGAGGCCTTCCACCGTGATGATATTTTTGCCCGCAGCCCTGTCTGTGGTGAGGACGCAGGCTTTTACGGCATAGCCGTCCACAACTATGGTACATGTGCCGCATGCTCCTTCCGAGCATCCGTCCTTTACTGAGTACAGCTTGAGATCATCCCTGAGATACCTGATCAGAGGCTTCTTTTCGTCAGTAGTTCTTTCTATTCCGTTTACTGTGAATGTGTAAGAAATGTTACTCACCTCCTCTGTCAGATCAGTCAGCGGTCATAATACCGTTGGAATCCCTGATGACTCCGCGAGGGCACTTGACAGCGCACATGCCGCAGCAAATGCAGGCCGCAGGGTCTATCACAGGTTTTCCTTCCGCAACAGTGATCGCGCCGGCAGGGCATTCCCTCTCGCATATGCGGCAGGCGATGCACGAATTATCGCATGCCTCGCGTGCGGCCTTTCCGAGGTCGCGGTTGCTGCATTTCGGCTGTATGTTTCTGTCCGGTAATATGATCTCAATGAGGTTCTGCGGGCAGGCTCGCGCACAGAGTCCGCAGCCGACGCATTTGTCTTTGTCAACTGCAGGAGGTCCTCCGGATCCGACCTTGATGGCCGCAAGATGGCAGGCAGCTTCGCACGAGCCGCCTCCGAGGCATCCATATCTGCACTTGGTGATTCCGTCGGGATATAACTTTAGTATCGCACTGCAGTCCCTGGGAAGTGACGCTCTGTCTATCCCTTCGAGCAGCGGGCTTCCGCCCCTGCAACGGACATATGATGTTTTCCTGATCCTCTTAGCCATTTCTCATCTCCATTCAAAGCCGGTCCCCGGCATACGACAGAATAGCTTCAAGGACTCCGCCGCCGATGGACGCAGCCTTGTCAGATACCGTCATGTGATCTACCGTGGCGCCTCTCGGATCGACATCTCCTGACTTCAATCCTTTTGTGACAGGTACACCATCCTGAAGCAGCCCTCTGATTTTTCCATCAGTAAGTGCGTATACAGGCACTCCGTCAACATTCCCAACACGGTCGCCTTCTTTGACCAGGTCGCCGATCTCCTTTTCAGGATGGAATATCCCGTCAGCAGGTGCTTTGATCAGCCTTTTTATGGTCTGACCTCCAACATTACCAGGTACCCCGGTATTTGGAATGGCAGAGCCCTTCCATATTACTCTTCCGAGCGTGTGACCACGTTTTGTCTCTATTACTGCGTGGCAGTCCTTGCCTGCAGTAAAGCCCGGACCGACCCCAATGACCATTTTTGCGTCATTTTTTGTCGTTCCCGTATTTATTTTGGCGAGGATAGCATCTACGACGACCTCCGGTTTCATGATCTTTACGATCTCTGCTTCCGGGTCTGCCAGTACAGGGATGACTCCCCTTTTCAGGCAATCCCTCACCTCGTCTATGCTATCGGCTCTTTCAGCCTTCACGTCTTCAACTTCAGTACTGCCAAGACGGATGGCTTCCGAAAAAGCCACCGTCCTGCGTACCGCCAGAGGCACCGGCAGATCTGTCATGACCACATCGATTTTCGAATGATGCAGCCTCAGAGCTATTCCGCTGGCGAGATCGCCGGCACCTTTAATTACAACTAACATTAATTAAAACCTTTACCCTTTTATGCTAATAAATATGCGTAGTTTTCCTTTACTGCTTTGATAAATGCAGCTATGCCCTCAGGAAGCTTTCCGTCGTTCAGGTCATAGTCAGCAGCATTTCCGAACAGTCTTATGCGTACCTTTTCTCCTCCCAGTGGCAGGAATCCATTGTTCTCGCTGTCTGCGAAGTCTTCCTCGCTCCAGAACAGAGTGAATTTGTCCTTGTATGGACGTCCGCTGTACGGACAGAATATAGCGCAGTTGCCGCACTCGTTGCACATTCCGTCGACATGCAGGATCTGCGGTTTTTCGAAGAACGGAACATCGATGACTACATTTGCTCTGTTCGGGCATACGTCAGCGCATACCTCGCATACGGTTGAGCATCCGAGGCATCTGTTATCCGGTTTGTCTGCAGGAGGATCAACGAGATCACCCTTACGTGCGAGCAGTTTCTCCATGTCTCCCTTAGCATCCAGATCAGCATACTTGCTGAAGTCAGCTCCGATGATAGCCGTAGCAATGGTCTGTGCATCAGCGATAGCCTTTACTACTGTAGCCGGGCCTCTTCTGCAGTCTCCTGCTGCGTAGAGTCCAGGTACTGTTGTCATGAGATTCTCATCCACGACAGGTTTTCCCTTGCCGTCGATCTCCGCACCTGCAGCTTCGTACAGGCCAGTCTTTATTCTCTCACCTACAGCGCAGATAACTGCTGTTGCAGGAACCTCACAGAATTCGCCTGTTCCGACAGGTGAACGTCTGCCGCTTGCATCAGGCTCTCCGAGCACGTTCTTTTCGCACTTCAGTACTCCGTTCTCGACGCCTTCCGGTGCGAGGAGTTCCATGAACTCCACTCCGTCCTCGATCGCCATTACCAGCTCTTCCTCGTCAGCAGGCATGTTTCTTCTGTCTCTTCTGTATACGAGGCGTACATTCTCCACTCCCGGCTGTATCTTTGCAGCTCTGGCAACGTCCATTGCGGTATTACCGCCGCCGATGACGACTACGTCAGTTCCAAGATCGATCGATCCAGGTGCAGCCTTTACTTTCTCGAGGAACTCGAGAGCATCATACTCTTCGCCGTACTTCAGAGCCTTGCGGCCGTGTGCCCATGCTCCGATAGCAACGATGATGTCAGTGAAGCCCTCATCCTTGAGTTCCTGTACGGAAGCGATCTCTCTGCCGGTGACCATCTTTGCGCCGTATGCCGAGCAAAGTGCCACATCCTTATCAAGAGCGTCATCGCCGATCCTGAATCCCGGAATCACATAGCGAGGTACGCCGCCCATCTTATCGTTCTTTTCAAATACTGTTACGTCAGCGCCCGCACGGCTGAGGAAAGATGCTGCTGCAAGACCTGCAGGGCCTCCGCCAATTACAGCTACCTTCTTGTCTGCAGCTGCTGCAGCCTTGAGTTCAGGCAGTACTTTGTCGAATCCTGCCTCTGCAGCCATCAGCTTGACCTCGCGGATCCTGAGTGCGGATTCATAGTGGTTTCTCATGCACCTGTCAGCACATGTGTGCGGACAAATCGTTCCTGTAGTGAATGGCAGAGCGTTCTTTTCGAGGATTATCTTAAGAGCGTCTTCTACTCTGCCCTCTTCCATAGCCTCGAGGTATGCAGGGATATCCTGCTCAATCGGGCATCCGCCGCTGCATGGAGCGTGGAAGCAGTCGAGCATCGGAAGTTCCTCATCGCTCTTGCGATTAGGAAGCGGCTTGATAGGCTTCTGGTTCCTCGGTCCCTGAGACATCTCAACAAGAGCTCCTACCTTTTCGATATCCACTCCGCTGAATCTCTCACTGCCGCAGTCCATCAGCTTCTCGCCGATCTGGGACATTCTCTGATATCCGCCCGGTTTCAGGATGGTTGTAGCCATCGTGATAGGCCAGATGCCTGCTTCGAAGATCTCCTTGATGTTGAAGTAGTCAGCACCGCCGGAGTAGCTGATTCTGAGCTTGCCGTTGAACTGTTTTGAGATCTTTTCAGCAAGGTAAATGCTCAGCGGGAACAGGCTGCGTCCGGCCATGTACATCTCTTCCGATGGAAGCTCGCCTGCCTTTACGTCGACAGGGAATGTGTTGGTGAGCTTTACGCCGAACTCGAGTCCCTTCTCATCGCAAAGTGCCTGCAGTCTCTCAAACATAGGAACTGCGTCTTCCCACTGAAGGTCTTCGAGGAAGTGGTGATCATCGAATGCGATGTAGGCGAATCCGAGCGAGTCAAGGCGCTTTCTTGCAAATTCATATCCGAGCAGAGTCGGGTTGCACTTGATGAATGTGTTGAGGCCTTTCTCTGTGATGAGATAGGAAGCTATCCTCTCGATCTCATCAGGCGGGCATCCGTGCAGAGTCGACTCTGTGATGGAGTTCGAGATCCTTGCAGGGATCGCCTTGATGAAGTCCTCATCTACATTCTTGAATCTGCCGTCCTTTGCAGCCTGGAGCGATACCGCCATGGCATCCTTGAATACATCCGTATCCGATGCATCCTTCATTTCTTCAATGTATTTATTTACCTTCGGTGTCTTGATACCTTCAAGGTCATAACCTACTGACATGTTGAAGACAAAGCCGTCAGGATCGCCAAGTCCGAGCTCCTTTGAAAGGATTTTGCAGACGAACCACGCTTTTACGTACTCTTCGTAAGCCTGTGGTACATACAGCTCTGTCGACCACTCACAGTTATAGCACTCATCGTGAGCTGTGATACATGGTTTAGCTACGCATGCTGCGAGTTCTGCACCATCCATTACCTGTACGGTTTTGAGCTCGAAGAATCTTGAGCCGGCAACATATGATGCGATTATGTTCTGTGCCAGTTGTGTATTAGGGCCGGCAGCAGGTCCGAACGGCGACTCGATCTTCTCATCGAAAATCGGAAGAGCCTGGCCGTTTGTATGTTTTACCAGTTTGGAAACACCGAAAATGCTCCCGCTTTTTTCATACTCGTCCAGTACCCAGTTCAGCAGTTGCTTATAAGGCATTGGTCGCATAATATCACTCATAGTCATCCCTCCTGTAAGTACTTAATATACGAATAAGAATCTTTTTAAAGTCTCAAAAGTTCCTCTCTCGGGTACTCTTGAGCCTTTATTTAGTATTCTCTATGGTTAAGTTCTCCCCAGAGCTTCTTGCTCTGTTCGAGTGTCCAGGCGTTGATTGCCTCTTCGTCTATATCTACAAATTCTCTGTCCTTATACAGGACTTTTCCATTGATTATCGTTGTTCTGCAGTTCTTGCCCATCATTCCGAAGATCATGTGGCCGTCGATGTTCTCGTCTGAGAATGGTGTGAACGGCTTATAATCCATTACGATGACGTCTGCAGCAGCACCTTCCTTCAGGATGCCCAGAGGCTTCTTGAAGTACTTGGCAGCGATCTTTCTGTTGTTCTCGAAGAGCATCGTGACATCTTCGCCCCATGCGACATTCGGCATTGCTGCGTTGTGTCTCTGGATTATCAGGAATACCTTAAGGCTCTCGAGCATGTCGTGTGTATATGCATCAGTTCCCATGCCGACTGTGATGCCCTTTGCCATCATCTGAAGCACAGGGGCGCAGCCTACTGCATTGCCCATGTTGGACTCAGGGTTGTTGACTACCATTGTGCCGGTCTCCTTGATGATGTCCATCTCAGCCGGACTCACATGGATGCAGTGTCCGAGCATGGTCTTTTCTCCGAGAAGACCGTTGTAAAGCAGTCTGTTGATAGGCTTGCATCCGTAGTTTCTGAGACTGTCATATACGTCGTTCATGCCCTCGGATACATGGATATGGAAGCCTGTCATGCCGTTGTTGGCCTCTACCATCTTCTCGAATGTCTTGTCCGATATGGTGAAGAGAGCATGTCCGCCGAACATGGCCTTGATCATGTCATCATCCTCTTTGATGGCCCACTTAGCAAAGTCTGCATTTTCCTGAATGCTCTGAGCTGTCTTCTCGGCTCCGTCTCTCTCAGATACCTCGTAGCATAGGCAGGATCTCATGCCGAGTTCCTTTGCGACATCCTTGATCGCGAAGAGCGAACCCGGGATCTCGCAGAAGCTTGCGTGATGGTCAAAGATCGTTGTAACACCGTCTCTGATGCAGTCCAGGATCGTAGCATATGCACATGCCTTGGTGCCGTCGATAGTCAGATGCCTGTCGATATTCCACCATGTGCCGTCGAGCACTTCGAAGAAGTTTGTAGGGTTGTTCCCTGCAATCGCAAGTCCTCTTGCCAGGCCTGAATAAATATGTGTATGGGCGTTAATGAGTCCCGGCATGATTATGCCGCCCTTTGCGTCAACGAATTCCGCATCAGGGTAAGCAGCCTTCATATCTGCGAACGATCCCACCGCCTTGATGACTTCTCCATCGATGACGACAGCGCCGTCCTTCAGATAAGGAAACTCAGGATCTCTTGTAATTAGTTGTCCGTTACCGATTAAAAGCATGTTTGATCCTCCCTTCCTGTTGTTACTGTATCTTTCCAAGTTCTCTAAGTATCTTTTCAGGTGTCATAGGCCAGCTCCTTACCCATACGCCGCAGGCGTCATGGATGGCGTTACCTATGGCAGGAGCCGCGCCGTTGCACGCGATCTCCGATATGGACTTGGCTCCGAACGGACCGTCCGGATCGTCCACATCTATGAGCACTGCCTTGAAATCGTCAGGCTGCTCGGAGATCATAGGAACTCCGTAGTCAGTCATTGTTGCGTTCACGCAGCGTCCGTCCTTATCGAGTATCATGTCCTCATACAGGCTGTGTCCTATCGACTTGAGTGCCGCGCCGTACATCTGGCAGAGTGCAGCTTCAGGATTTATAGGTGTACCTGCATCCTGTATTGCGTAGAACTTCTGTACCTTGATTTCACCGGTCTTTACATTGACAGCAACCTGTGCGAAGTGCGCTCCGTACGGTACGGATGATGCTGCAGTCGTGAAGCTTCCCGGTGCTATCAGGTGTCCGCGGCCTGTTCCTGAAGTAGCCGTATGGATGATGTCATAATACGATAACTCTTTACCGGTCTTCTTCGATCTTGCCACTCCAGGCCAGTCTACTTCTATATCTTCCTTATCTTCTCCGAGCTGATATGCCGCTTCATCGAGTATCTTTTCCTTCAGATTCGTGGATGCAACTACTGCGGCATTGCCGCTGAAGAAGGTTCCTGATGATGCGTATGACCCTGTATCGAAGGCACCTGAGTCTGTATCGCCGGAAAGTACAGTTATTCTCTCCATCGGTACGCAGAGTATGTCACTCGCTACCTTTGCGATAATGGTGTCAAGGCCGGTACCGATGTCTGCTGCTCCTGAGAGCACGATTATTGATCCGTCCATTTCGAGCTTGGCTATTGCGTTCGCGTGATCGAGTCCAGGGAGTCCCGAGCCCTGCATTATCATCGCAAAGCCTTTACCGATCTTCCAGTCAGGATCATCGCTCTCTACGCGCTTGCCCCACTCGATCATGTCACAGCCCTTCTCAACTGCCTCTCTGAGTCCGCAGGATCCTACAGGAACTACATTTCCCTCACGGCCTTCTCCGAGGCCCTTGAGGATCTCGAGCATATAGCCCTCCTCGACATGATTTTTGAGCACCATATCCTTGTAGTCGACACCCAGCTTTTCGGCAAGCTCGCACATAGCCATCATCAGGCCGTATGTACCCTTAGGCGTGCCGTAGCCCTGATAAGCTCCTGCTGGAGGTGTGTTAGTGTAGTAGATAGTGAGATCGTATTTCATGTTGTCGCACTTGAACAGCGGCAGGGTCTTTGAGCAGCTGTTCATAGGCACTGTCAGTGCGTGGTTTCCGTAAGGACCGGTATTGGCGTCTACCTTCATGTAGATGCCTGTGATGGAACCGTCCTTCTTGCCGCCCATCTTTACATGGACGCGCATCGGGTGCCTTGTGGAGTTTGCGATGAACTCCTCTTCACGGGTATTGTGATAAAGCACAGGTCTGCCGGTAACGAATGAAGCGTAAGCAGTCAGGTCCTCTACCAGAATATCCTGCTTGGAGCCGTATCCGCCTCCGACTCTGGTCTTTATTACGTGTATCTTGTTTTCCGAAAGGCCGGTGACCCAACTGACGATGCGGCGCACATGGTAAGGGACCTGCGTGCTCGCATAGATGATGAGTCTTCCGTTCTCGATCTTTGAGAAGCAGATGTGCGTCTCGAGAGGCGTGTGCTGGATCTGGCTTGTCTGGTACGTAGCTTCAACGACAGCATCAGCCTCTTCGAAGGCCTTATCGACATCTCCTATGCCACCGTGGTTGGCAGCAGCCACATTGTGGAGTATGTCTCCGTGGAGCGGGAACTGGTATACTACCTTTCCCTCCCTCTCATCGCCCGAGAGCTTCGCGTTGTACTCATCCAGGTCAGCCGGTGCGCCTGAGTTATACTGTACTCTTCCGTTATGTACCAGCGGAGCACCCTCCGCCATTGCCTCCTCGACCGTAAATATTGCGTCCAGAGGCTCGTATTCCACTTCGATGAGGTCACGTGCCTTTATCGCTTCTTCGAGCGTCTCAGCGACGATAGCAGCCACACGGTCGCCAACGTGTCTGACCTTCTTGTTCAGCAGTTTTCTGTCATGCGGTGACGGCTCAGGATTGCCCTGTCCTGCAGACATGTATGTGGCATCAGAGCAGTTGTATGCTGTGATGACCTTTATTACTCCCGGCAGAGCTTCTGCCTTCGATGTATCTATTTTGTTGACATAGGCCTGTGCGTAAGGAGAGCGGAGCACGACCATGTAGCATGTATCATCGTCCACATAGTCCTCAACGAAGGCTCTCTCACCCGATACGAGCTGCGGAGCATCGATCTTCGGTTTTACCTTTCCTACAGCCTTGAGATGAGGCCTGAACTCAGGCGCTATCTTTGACTGGTATTTTCCTGTAGCGATCTTTTCTTTTATAAGATCGGCAGCCAGGTAATAGTGCTCGTAACCGGCGTCTCTTATGAATATTCCGGAGAGTGTATCTTTTACTTCTTCTCTTGAAGGCATCGGGTTGTTCTCGAACAGCCATGTCATCAGGAGCGCTGCTGCAGGAGCGTTATACGCGCTCTGTACGACTCCCGCATCGATGAGAGCCTGCTGCACTACTGAAAGGTGCATTGAATCTCCGAGGCTGTCAGGAGTAACGATCTTGCATCCTTCCACTTCACCTGCAAGTATCAGATTCGAGAATACCGGTGTGCCGTTGAGCAGTACTGTATCGCTTCCGCAGAATCCTTCAGCGTCATCGCTGTCGCGAACTGCAAAGTTGCCGTTCATAAGAAGCATTTCACGAAGCCTCTTTGTAGGGTCGATATCGAATGACCGTTTTTTGCCGTTTATGGTACAACTGATCATGTCTATACCTCCTTCCCTGCGAGCTTACTGTGTAAGCCGAAAGCTGTCACACCTATCAGATAGCGTTTATATGCATCGCTCCCGAACATGTCATCTGCAGTCTCGAGTCCGGTGCATACTCTGACCATCTCAATAATCTCGTCCTCGCTTATTTCCGGATTCTCGCGGAATGCTTTTTCAAGGTCGCAGAAATACAGCAGGCCGACATTTTTGACTGCACCATACAGAGAGATTCCTTCATCCGTCATTGCTGCGCTCATTGTGAGCACCGCGTGGCTCTGTGCAGTGTTTGCATAGCGTTTTGATACTACCTTCATGTTTTTCGGTACGATGACTGCTGTAATAAGCATGTCCCCGCCTGCTTCCGCCGCTTCCATATAGGAATAGGCAGACATTTTTTCAGTTCCGCCCGCCTTGAGCACTTCAAGCTCAGCGTGCACAGCAAATAGCACAGGCAGCATATAAGAGTCATCTCTGAGTGCCGCGATATTGCCGCCTATGGTCGCCATGTTGCGCTTTGTACGCGAAGCCATGAAGAGAGCCGCTTCCTTCAGATATGAAGGCACCTTCTCAGATTCGACGATCTGCTGGAAAGTGCACATAGCTCCGATGCGGATCTTATCGCCGGCATCTTCAATCATATTCAGGCCGGCGCACTTTTTGAGTGAGATCAGCGTGTCAGCAGCTGCTGCGGCATCAGAACCGAGCCGGTTGACTTCAGTCCCGCCGGCGATGAAGACTGCCGACGCATTCTTTGCGCCGATTGCCTCTTCAGGGCTTTTTGCCATTAACAGTTGAGTTGCCATGATTAATCTCCTTTTTGTTCCTGTACCCTATTTGAAAGGCATCGGTTCAGGATATTCTGTGATGCCCTGCGAATTGACCAGTTCAGCCTCTTCGAATTTGCCGAGATGCCTCAGCATGGTCTTTTTGACTGCACGGAAGATATTTTCATATCCGGTGCATCTGCAGAGATGTCCCGAGAGAGCCTTCCTGAGCTCGTCATCTGTATATTCCTTACCTGAGTTGACTATTTCCCAGCTTGTCATGATAAAGCCAGGTGTGCAGAATCCGCACTGTATGGCTCCCTCATCGACGAATGCCTGCTGGATGTCCGAAAGCTCTCCGCCCGGACCTGTAAGTCCTTCGAGAGTCCAGATCTCCTTGCCTTCTGCCCAGACTGCAAGATAGATACAGGAGTTGAAGCCCTCGCCGTTGATGATAACGGTGCATGCACCGCACTCACCTACTTCGCAGCCCTTCTTGACCGAGGTCAGGTGAAGGTCGTTGCGCAGCATGTCCGTGAGTGATGAACGCACATCAACGATCTGTTCAATCACCTTGCCGTTGACGGTGCAGTGGACCACCTTATACTGTTTAGCCATTTACCTCACCTCCTGCCAGTGTTATGCACTCACGCAGCGCACGTTCTGCCATGACTACCGAAATGTGCTGACGGAGAGCCTTGCCGGCACGCCAGCTGTCACGCGGATTGATGTCCTGAAGAACGGTCAGCGCGAATGTCTTTATGTTTTCATCTGTTATCTCTTTTCCGTTGATGAATGCCTCTGCACTCGGAGCACGTACCGGTATTGGCGATGCTACGCCGTATCCGATGCGGACCCTCTCAAAGGTCTTTTTATCTTCACTCAGTCTCACGTTAACGGAGCATCCCGTAGTCGCGATGTCCAGAGCGTTTCTCATCGAGTATTTGATATAGTGGCCGTAGCACCTGTCATAGGATTCCTTCGGGATCAGTATCGCTGTCTGGATCTCGCCCGGCTTTATGTCAACAACTTTTGCCTTGATATAGAAATCCTTGATAGGCACACGCCTTACTCCGTCCGGACCTGTCAGCTCCATGATGGCTTCCCAGGCTGTCAGTGTAGAAGCAGAATCCGCCGAAGTTACACCATTGCAGGTATTGCCTCCGATGGTTCCGATTGCCCTGATCTGCGGGCCTCCTACCATGTCAACGGCTTCACCGAGTACGTTTATGTATTTCTGAATGATCGGGTCATTCGTTATGTGCGAGAAGCTTGTAAGCGAGCCGATGCGGATGTTTTCCTCTTCATCGATCGATACGCCTCTGAGCTCATCGAGCATGTAGATGCTGACGAATTCGCATCCTGCTCTGCGGCCTTCACGTATCTGGACGAGCACGTCCGAACCGCCTGCCAGTATCTGTGCTTCAGGGTGTTCCTGCAGCAGCCTGATGGCATCCTGTACGCTTTCAGCTTCATACAGTGCTTTCATGTCATACATACTACTTGCTCTCCTTTCCCTGCTCCTGTCTCCATGGATCTACTATGAGTCCTGCATCCGTGAATTCACGGAAGAGAGTATGCGGCGACAGCGGGAGTTCATTTATGTAAAGTCCCGTTGCCTGTCCTATAGCGTTTCTGATTGCAGGAGCTACCGGGCATACCGGCGGCTCGCCGAGTCCCTTTGTTCCGTAAGCGCTCGTTGGCTCGTAGTTCTCCACGAAGTCTGCTACCAGTCTCGGATGATCCATGAACGACGACATCTTGTAGTCGAGCAGATTGTTATTAAGAGGTCTGCCAGTCTTTGCATCCCACATGAGCTTTTCAGAAAGCGCGTAGCCTATGCCCATGCTCTGGCCTCCGTGTACCTGCCCGGCTGCAAGCAGAGGGTTAATAACCTGCCCGCAGTCATGCACGTTTACTATATTGAGCAGTCTTACGCGGCACATCGGTATGTCTACCTCTACCTCTGCGAAGCAGACACCGAAGGAGTAAGCGTTCGACTTTATCTGATATGTTGACTCAGCAGTCAGATGCTGAGAGCCTTCAGTGGTGTACAGCTTTGAAAGAGCAAGCTCGCCTATGGTCATAAGCTCACGTCCGTCTGTCGTTCTGATGATCTTTCCGTCGACCAGATCGAGGTTGTAGACAGGCATGCGGGTGAACTGATGCGCAGCTTCGAGGATTTTCTCCTTGAGGAGCAGCGCAGTCTGCTTCACGGAGAAGCCCAGTGTGTATGTTCCCCTGGAAGCGTAAACACCCGTGCCGAACGGTGTGACATCAGTATCCTGGCAGGATACAGGATGCACCATGCTGAACGGGATGCCGACCGTATCAGCTATCATCTGTGCAGCGACCGTATCTGCGCCCTGACCTATCTCAGTCTCACCAAGCTGGAACTGTACCGATCCATCCTGGTTCATAACGATTCTGCAGGATGATGTTTCGAGAGCTATAGGATATACAGCAGTGTTGTACCAGAATGTCGAGGCCGCTATTCCGCGTCTTATGTCTCCGGTCTGGTTCGCATATTTTTTGACCTTATCGTAATATCCTATGATCTCTGCGCCCTTGTCGAAGCACTGATTGAATGTATCTGAATACAGCTCGTTCTTTGAGAATGCGTGATAATATCCGACAGGCATCAGATTCTTGCGGCGGAACTCCAGAGGATCCATGCCGATCTTCCTTGCGCAGTCCTCCGCGTGGCACTCAAATGCGTAGCTGGCCTGTGGCATTCCGTAACCTCTCATCGCGCCTGCTACAGAACGGTTGGTGTATACCGTCCATGTTTCACCGTCGATGTTGTCGCAAGGATAAAGCTGCGGGAATGCGTTGAGTCCCTTGGCTGCAATGGCGTGACCGTGTGAGCTGTAAGCTCCGTTGTTGCACCATGCCTTGAAGGTACGCGCAGCAAAGCTGCCGTCAGGCCTCATCCACGATGTGATGTGATATCTGATGGCGTGTCTGATACGGTTGCTTATAAAGGTCTCCTCACGCGGAACGTCCAGTTTCACAAGGCGTCCTCCGAGCTGCATGCTTATCCATGCACAAAGGGGTTCATAAAGGACGTCCTGCTTGTTTCCGAATCCGCCTCCTACGTAAGGCTTGATTACTCTGAACTTGCCCCAGTCCATTCCGGTCGCCTGACCGATAACGCGGCGTGCGATATGCGGGATCTGAGTGGATGACACGATTACCGTTCTGTCGCCTTCACCGTACGCATAGCAGATGAAGTTCTCTATGTGGCAGTGCTGCACAGGCTGCGTCTCGTACCAGCCCTCGCACTTTATGAGGCCCTGCTCCTTTATAGCCTCCTCTACACTTCCCATGTGGATCTCGGTGTGAGCGAGAACGTTGTTAGGGAATTTCTCGTGGAGCAAAGGTGCGCCCTCCTCCATGGCTTCCTGCGCGTCAAGAACGAATGGAAGTTCCTCATAAACGACACTCTTTTCGAGTATGCTCAGGGCCTGTGAAGCGGCAACCTCGTCTTCTGCCACGACAGCCCCGATATCGTCACCGTAGAACAGCGGATGCTCCGTCATGATGAGGCGGTCCGCAATATCCTGATGGTGCGGGTCTGTTGACCACGGGTGTCCTGCAGTCGGAAAATAGTGTTTTTCTTTCAGGTCGAAGCATGTGAAGATGCGGACTACGCCGGGTATCTTCTCGGCCTCGCTCGTGTCAATGGACTTGACGATACCGTTAGCTACAGTTGAATGCAGCACCCTGATGACGAGTGCGCCTTTGTCACACAGATCGTCTGTGTACTTTATGCGCCCCATCGCCTTATCATGTGCGTCGAGCCTGGTTACCGCCTGTCCGATGTATTTGTTGGACATGCTCTGCCCTCCTTTCTGAGAATAGTGCTTACTCTCTGTTGATCTTTATCATTACCTTCGTAACAAAGTTATTTTTATCTGCTTCAATGAACTGATCGATTATATCGATGCAGATTTCGGTATCGCTGAGACTGCAGCCTTCGTCGAGTATCCCCTCCGCCGCTGCACGCATCCTTCCGAATGTCTCACGTATTTTATCGTGAGGTCCTTTATGATATCCCACCAGGTATTCATCCGGATTGAGGACCCGTATCCTGTCGCTGTATTTATCGAAGTTAGCGGTCTCCTCTCCCGGGATCATGACAGCGAATGCTGTTTTATCTTCCGTATAGAAGACAAGCGTCGGATACAGATAGAACTGCTCATTTACAAAGATTTCTTCAATTCCGCCGATCTCGATGTAGTAGATATCTTCTTCAGAGCAAACAAAAACCTGATCGAACGCAGCATACTTCATCTCACGATTGATCATTGCGAATCTGTCATTCATCAGCGACTCCGTTTTGAGCAGCTTCTCGTACTTCGCTCGTACCATCTTAATGCGCCGTCTCAGGTATTTTTCAGAAGTATCCGGATTGCGTCCCGGCATGAAACAGCCGATATCTTCGAGCGAACAGTCAAGCTGCCGCAGGAAGCGTATCATGCCGAGCGGATAAATCTGGTCATATTTGTAAGAGCGCCAGTTATTATGCGGATTTCGGATCTCCGGCACCAGCAGTCCCTCTTTGTCATAGTGTCTGAGGAGCTGTACATTTATGTCGAACATCCTGGCAAGCTCGCCTATTTTCCATGTCCGGTCTATCAAAACAAGAACATCAGGGCAAAAACCTAAAATAATTTTGGGTTGTGTTTTTTATCACAAAAGCACCCCTCCCGAAGCACCGTTCAGGCACATAAAAGCCGGCAGTTATTTACTGCCGGCCATGTATTTTTGTCTGTTCAGTTGTCTGGTTTACTTTTCTTCCTTATTGCGCATGAGCGCCGGATCAAAGTCGATGCCATCAAGACCATGCTCTACATATGCTTCATACTTTGCAGGATCATGCGGCAGCAGAAGTTCCATGATAAGTCCTACTACGAACACTCCGGCAACCATGTTTCCCGCGAAGATCTCACCGAAAATCGCCGGCAGATAATCAAAGAATCCATCTACCTGAGTAACGCCTACTCCGAGGCACAGCGAAGTTGCAGCTATCAGCGTGTTGCGGTTGTCGAGTCCGGCATCTATCATCATCTTTACGCCTGCCATCATTATGGAACCGAACATGATTACCGTGCATCCGCCGAGTACGCAGTCAGGCAGT
>CADCHO010000016.1 GCA_902801255.1 uncultured Eubacteriales bacterium
ACGGGTAATGCCGTGGTAAGGTTGAAATGGTGAGGTAAGAGCTCACCGGGGCTGTGGAGACACAGCTGCCGTGTAAACCCCATCCGGAGCAAGACAAAATGGGCATTCAGTGGTGCGGCCCGTACCCGCCCAAAGGTATGTCGCATGAGGCTGCAGGCAACTGCAGTCCTAGATGGATGATCGTCAGATACAGAACCCGGCTTACGGTCTGCCCAGATTATTAAAAAGGGTAAAGGGACATATTTCTTTAATAATGATAAGGAATAAAAGGGAAAATGGTTAGACTGGGAATCGATGTAGGATCTACAACAGTAAAGCTTGTACTGCTGGATGAAGATAACAAAATAGTTTATTCAAAGTATGAGCGCCATATGTCAAATGTCTTTGAGAAAGCAGGGGAGCTTATAAAAGAGCTCAGAGAACTCAAAGGCAACATCTCCGTCAAACCGGTTATCACCGGTTCAGGCGGTCTTTCGCTTGCTGATCTTTTCGGAATAAGGTTTGAACAGGAAGTCATTGCATGCAGCAGGGCAGTCGAAGAACTCATACCGGAAACTGATGTAGCTATTGAGCTCGGCGGTGAGGATGCTAAGATAACGTTCTACGGTTCAACTGTTGAGCAGAGAATGAACGGAACCTGTGCCGGAGGAACCGGAGCGTTTATAGACCAGATGGCGGTTCTTTTAAATACGGACGCTTCAGGTCTGAACGAAGCAGCAAAAGATCATAAGATCATCTACCCGATAGCTTCAAGATGCGGTGTATTTGCAAAAACAGATATACAGCCTCTTATCAATGACGGCGCAAAAACAGCAGATATAGCTGCATCTATTTTTCAGGCTGTTGTAAATCAGATGATATCCGGTCTTGCATGCGGACATCCGATAAAAGGAAATGTCGCATTCCTCGGAGGACCTCTGGAGTATCTTTCCGAACTCAGAAAAAGGTTTATTGAGACACTTGATCTTAAAGATGATGATGTAGTGTTTCCTGAAAATGCCAAATACTTTGTAGCGATCGGAGCTGCATATCTTGCCGAAAAAGAAGAACCGGCTGAACTCGACGAGCTGATATCCAAACTCGAGAATGCTTCTCCGGAAGACGTTTCTGATACCAAGTATCTCAGACCGCTGTTTGAGAATGATGAAGAACTGACCGAATTCAGAAAACGTCATGCCAAAGACACCATAAAAAGAGGAGATCTGTCAAAGGCAGAGGGGGCAGTTTTTCTGGGTATCGACGCCGGATCCACAACCACCAAGGCTGCGGTCATCAACAAAAATAAAGAGCTTCTCTATGAGCATTACAGCAACAACGAGGGAGATCCGCTTGCAGTTGTAAAACAGGTGCTGAGAGAAGTTTATTCCCTGCTTCCTGAGAAGGCATATATCGGAAGGTCCGTAGTTACCGGATACGGTGAAGGACTTATCCAGGCAGCATTCAAAATAGATGCCGGTGAGATAGAGACAATGGCTCACTATAAAGCTGCAAGGCAGTTCCTTCCGGAGGTGAGCTTCATCCTTGATATAGGCGGACAGGACATGAAGTGCATGCAGATACATGATGGTGCTATCAGCAGTATCATGCTGAATGAGGCATGCTCATCAGGCTGTGGCTCGTTCATAGAAACATACGCGAAGTCAGTAAGCATGACTGTTCCTGAATTTGCAGCTGAAGCGCTCAAGAGCCGCAAACCTGTCGACCTCGGTACAAGATGTACAGTCTTCATGAACTCCAAGGTAAAACAGGCTCAGAAGGAAGGTTCTTCGATAGCAGATATCTCCGCAGGACTTTCCTATTCCGTAATAAAGAATGCGCTCTACAAGGTCATAAAGCTCAGAAACACTTCGGATACAGGAGATCATGTGGTTGTACAGGGCGGAACCTTCCTTAATGAAGCAGTTCTCAGAAGCCTTGAACTTATTCTTGAAAAGGACGTAGTCAGACCTGATATCTCAGGACTTATGGGAGCATATGGCTGTGCTATCATCGCGAGCGATGAATATGTCGAAGGCGAGCATTCAGGTGTTCTTCCTCTGGAAGAAGTAGACAGTTTCAGTGTAAAGACTTCAAATGCAAGATGCGGAGGCTGCGGCAACAACTGTCTGCTTACAATATCCAGGTTCGCAGACGGAGGTAGGTATATCACCGGAAACCGCTGTGAAAAAGGAGCCGGCGGGGGAAACAAGAAATCAGAACTGCCGAATCTTTATAAGATCAAGAGCAAACTGCTGTTTGACAGACCGGTTCTTGAAGAAGAGGACGCAAAGAGAGGCGTGATCGGCATACCTAGAGTTCTCAACATGTATGAGAATTATCCGTTCTGGCATGCATTTTTCACTAAGCTGGGATTCAGAGTTATTCTAAGTCCTCCTACAAATAAGGAAATGTATCAGAGCGGCATGGATACCATATCGTCCGATACCGCATGCTATCCTGCCAAAGTCGTGCACGGACATATCAAATGGCTGGTTGAGAATGGCGTAAAGCGGATATTCTATCCTTCGATCAATTACGAGGTTGTAGAAGATAAAACTGCGCCAAATCATTACAACTGCCCGGTTGTTGCAACATATCCTGAAGTAATCGATAAAAACATGGCTGATTACTTCTTTGACAATAATGTTGAGTTTTATCACCCGTTTGTTCCGTATGACGACGATCAGAGATTTATCCGTCAGATGACGGGATTTTTCTCCGGAAGCCGCAGTGTAGATACCGAAGCAACAGAAAACATAGTAAAGAGCTACGGCCTTGGTGAAGATGAACGTGAATATTCTTTATATGGAATAAACACGGATATTCTGGAAATAGAACACGCACTCCATGCAGCCAGAACAGCGCAGAAAGCATATAAGCGAAGAGTAGCTGAAGCAGGAGCTGCAGCGATCGAATACATGAGGGAACATGGCAAGAAGGGCATAATCCTTTCCGGCAGACCTTATCACATCGATCCTGAGATCAACCATGGCATAGATGAGCTCATAACACAGCAGGATATGGTAGTGCTGTCTGAAGATTCAGTAAGCTGGAAGGTAAAGGCTGCAAGACCTGTACGTATACTCGATCAGTGGGTATATCATTCGAGACTGTATAAAGCTGCGATATTTGCAGGTCAGAACGACGATATAGAAGTAATACAGCTCAACTCGTTTGGCTGCGGACTGGATGCTGTAACGACTGACGAGGTCGATGAACTTCTCCAGCAGAACAATAAACTATATACAGTTCTCAAGATAGATGAGGGAGCCAATCTCGGAGCCGCCAGGATCAGAATAAGATCTCTGAAGGCTGCTCTTGACGAACGTCAGAAACTGGGAACTAAAGCACGCAGAGTAAACAAGCCTTACAAGCGTAAGCTCTTCACCAGAGAGATGAGAAATGACGGATATACTCTTCTTGTGCCGCAGATGTCACCTATGCATTTCCAGTATTTCGAGCCTGTGTTGAAAGCTGCCGGATACAACGCTGTTCTGCTGCCTGCGGTTACAAAGGAATCTGAAGAAGAAGGCCTCAGATATGTCAACAATGATGCCTGCTATCCGACTATCGTCACTTTGGGACAGATCATTTACGCTCTGAAATCAGGAGAATATGATATAAGCAAAACCGGCGTGTTCATGTCACAGACGGGCGGAGGCTGCAGAGCCAGCAACTATGTGGCATTGCTGAGAAAAGCTCTTAAGGACCTCGGAATGGAGCAGATCCCGGTCATTTCATTCAACATGGTCGGACTTGAACGCAATCCGGGTTTCTCGATAACTCCAAGACTTGCGCTCTCGCTGGTATACGGAGCTCTCTACGGAGATCTCATGATGAAATGCGTATACAGGATCAGACCTTACGAGATCGAGAAAGGTTCTGCTCAGGCAGTCATGGATTCGTGGTTCGATAAGATAACAAAGAACTGCATGGATCTGAATAAGAGGACTTTCAAGAGGAATCTGGAACTTATCGTAAAAGATTTTGACAGCATTCCTATCCATGAAGACATGGTAAAACCTAAAGTCGGCATAGTAGGAGAGATCCTTGTTAAGTATCATCCTAACGCCAATAACAATCTTGTTGAGACCATTGAAGAAGAAGGCGGTGAGGCAGTTGTTCCTTCATTTATCGACTTCTTCGAATACGGATTCATAAACAAGGTGTTCAATTACAACAATCTTTCCGGAACCTGGAGGGATATGGCCATCAACAAGGCTCTTCTGAGTTTCATTGAATCATACAGAAAGTATTCAAGGGAAGCGTGCAGAAAGAGCAAGCGCTTCGAACCTGACTGCCGCATAGAGGATACAGCGAAGAATGCTGAAAGATTCATATCCATCGGAAATCAGTGCGGTGAAGGCTGGCTTCTGACAGGGGAGATGGTCGATCTTATCGACAGCGGAGTGAAAAACATCCTGTGCCTGCAGCCGTTCGCATGCCTGCCTAATCACGTTGCAGGAAAGGGAATGCTTAAAGCACTGAGACAGTATGATGAGAAAGCAAATATCGTTGCAATCGACTATGATCCGGGCGCTTCTACTGTAAATCAGCTCAACCGTATCAAGCTTATGATGTCTACGGCATTCAAGAACCTTGAAGATGAAAAGGCCTGAGCGTATAATAAAGGCAGAAAAGAACAATCACTAAGTAAGGAGGCGACTACCTATGGGTAGACACGGGACAATAGCAAACAGAAAATCAGCACAGGACTCAAAGCGTTCTGCGATGTTTACCAAGTATTCAAGACAGATCATCGTTGCAGCAAAGTCAGGTGGAGATCCGGACTTCAATCCGTCGCTCAGAGTTGCGATAGATAAAGCAAAAGCGATCGGAATGCCTAATGACAACATCAACAGAGCAATCAAAAAGGGTACCGGAGAACTTGGCGGTGAGCAGTACGAAGAGCTTCAGTTTGAGGGATATGGCCCAAGCGGGGTTGCAGTTATCGTAGAAGCACTGACAGACAACAAGAACAGAACGGCATCCTTCGTCAGATCTGTATTTGATAAGAACGGCGGCAATCTCGGAACACCGGGATGCGTTTCATACATGTTCAGCCGTAAGGGCGTTGTCATTATCGATTCAGAAGACCTGGATGAGGACGAAGTAATGATGGTCGCACTCGATGCCGGCGCTGATGACATGATAGTCAATGAAGATAATTTTGAGATCAGAACAGATCCTGCTGCTTTCAATGATGTACATCAGGCTGTCAAGGAAGCAGGATATGAGATCTTCGAAGCTGAGATCGAGCAGATCCCTTCTATGGAGGCCAATGTTACTGACGAAAGTGCAATAAAGTCTCTTACAAAACTCATCACTTCACTCGAAGATAATGATGACGTACAGAAGGTCTATTTCAACTGCGATCTTGACCTTGAATAAAAGAATATCTATGTATATCAATTCCTGGGATATGCGTTAAAGTCTTCATAATTGAACCTACACATACTTAAAGGGATTCCGATGCGGAAGCATTATGTAAAGCCTCCTCAGAGAGGACTACAGAAGCCAGGCTCAGGAAGTACCCACCTTATCAGAACTGATAGGGCGTCAATTAAAGGCTTAACGGTATTCCGGGTTTTAATTTGCTTTAATTTTGCAGCATTTTGTGTTACATTTCTTGTTGACGGATGGTATTCCTATTGGAAACTATACCGGGAACAACCCGATAATGATCACCACACCACCCGTTTTTGGGTGGATTTCTCTATTTTTGGCGATCATTACATCAAAGAAAGGAGCGCATTTTAAAATGAAAGTGCAAATGAACAGGGAGCAGAAGGAAAAACAGATCAGAAGGGAGGCGAAAGCCACACTGATACTGTTCGCGATCTGCTTTATCTGGAATGTAGGCTTTGCATACGGCCTGTCAGGAGCGGGTGTAAGATTATTCGGGCTGCCGTTATGGTGGCTTATCAGCACACCGGGCATGTTTATTATTGCCGTGATCGGAGTCGTCATTCTTCTGAAAAAAGTCTTTGTAAATTTTGACCTTGAAGATACTGAGGAAGGTGGTGATCTGAATGCTTAGTAAAAAAGCGATCGTACTGATCATCCTCATATTCTATCTTCTCATCAATTTATGGCTTGGCATAAGGACAAGCAGAAAATCAGCTAAAGAGAATTCCGATAAAGGATTCCTTGCAAACTATTTCGCCGGATCACGCAGCATGGGCGGTGTCGTTCTCGCAATGACACTTGTTGCAACATATACAAGCGCGAGTTCATTCCTTGGAGGACCGGGACTTGCTTCCAGTTTCGGAATGTCGTGGTCCTGGGTAGCAGGTGTGCAGATCGGAGCCACATTCCTTACTCTCGGAGTGCTCGGCAAAAAATTTGCCATGATCTCACGCAGAACCAATTCAGTAACCATCAATGATTATCTGCGCGCACGTTACGATTCGCCGGCCGTAGTGATAGTCTGCGGCGTAGCAATGGTAGTGTTTTTCATCACACAGATGATAGCTCAGTTTATCGGAGGAGCCACACTGCTTCAGACCGTTACCGGTTTGCCTTATTGGGCAGGATTGCTGCTGTTCGGAGCTGTCGTAATCATATATACTTCCGTAGGCGGCTTCAAAGCTGTTGTTACTACTGATACGATCCAGGGAATAGTCATGACCTGCGGAACATTCCTGTTGCTTTTCTTTGTTATCAGACAGGCAGGAGGCATGGACAATATCATAAGTACCCTGGATGCAAACAATCCGGGATGGGATCTCATGGGTAAAGGTGAATACGGTGCAGAAATTGCAGCGCTGAGACCGGGTGCTCTCATCTCTTTCTGGGTGCTTGTAGGTATCGCGGTGCTCGGTCTTCCGCAGACTGCCGTAAGATGCATGGGATTCAAAGATACAGAATCGATGCATAAGGCAATGATATACGGAACTGTAGTTATCGGTATTCTTATGATAGGCATGCACCTTGCAGGTACTCTTGCTTATCCGCTTTTACCTGAAGAAGGGCTTGCAAGTACCGATCAGGTGATACCTTATGTAGTAATGCAGTACATGCCGGCATGGGCTGCAGGATTTTTCCTCGCTGCTCCGCTTGCTGCTGTAATGTCTACTATAGATTCGCTGCTGATACTTGCATCAGCAACGATCATAAAGGATATCTATGTCCACTATATAAAGAAAGTGCCATTCGACGTAAATGAAGCAGAAGCGCCGCAGTACAAGGATGCTTACGATAAAGTCCCTCAGTACAGTTTCGCCCTTACAGCAGGTATAGGTATTATCGCATGCCTTCTTGCGCTGAATCCGCCTGATGTAATTGTGTGGATCAATCTGTTTGCTTTCGGTGGCCTGGAAGCAACGTTCTTCTGGCCTGTTATAGGAGGCCTCTATTGGAAAAAGGGAAACAGCAAGGCCTGTCTGGCTTCAGTCATATGCGGGCTGGCAGTATTCATTTTCTTTAACAGGGTCAAGATCCTTCCGCTTGGAATTCATGAAATAATAGCCGGACTGATTGTAAGCGGCATAGCATATTTTGTTGTCGGAGCTCTCTGCAATGAGGAGCCGGACGCTGAAATGATTAAAAAATGTTTCTGAATATGGTATAGTTAACAAAATAGGCCGTCTTTAGAACCAAAGGATTACATATGGCTATGAAAATGATCAGCATTACCGATATAGGGGGCTTTAAACTCGGTAATGCGGAGAACAGTGAAAAGGGTACAGGCTGCACCGTGATCATATGCGAAGAAGGTGCAGTCGGAGGAGTAGATGTAAGAGGCGGAGGACCTGCAACACGGGAGACAGATCTTCTCAGAAGCGAAAACACAGTAAATGCTGTAAATGCTGTTGTTCTGAGCGGAGGTTCTGCATTCGGACTGGAAGCTGCTTCCGGTGTAATGAGAGAACTTGCAGATATGAAGATCGGATTTGACATCGGTGACGACATTGTTGTACCGATCGTGTGCGGAGCTTCTTTATACGATCTTCCTGTAGGGGAGAAAGCTTTTCCTGATATCAACATGGGTGTCCAGGCTGTTCGCAATGCTTTCGAAGGCTCCTTCGCAAATGGTAACCACGGAGCAGGTACAGGAGCCACTGTCGGTAAGCTTAAAGGTTACGGCAGAGCCATGAAATCAGGCCTCGGTACTTTTGCCTGCGGAGACGGAATAATCGAAGTAGGAGCTATAGCTGCTGTCAACGCAGTAGGCGATATTTACAATGGTGCAGGCAACATAATTGCCGGTCTCAGGTCAGAAGACGGAGAGTCTATTTTCGGTACCATAAAGACGCTTAAAGGCATGGTGCACGATAATATCAGTAAAGCTCCTGAAAACGCAGCCCATATTACCAAGGAAGATATAGAAGAAGCTCTTGCAGCTGCGGCAAAACAATACAAAGAACAGGAAATGCAGGCTGAAAATCAGGATGGTGAAAAGCCGGCTGAAGAACCTGAAGTGGTCACAGAAGCACCTGCTGAAGAATCCGCGGCGGTATTCGTTTTCGAAGCACCTGCAGAGGAGTTAACAGAAGAACCGTCCGAAGAGATAATTGAGGAACCTGAAGAAGAGTTCATCGAGGAACCTGAAGAAGAGACCACCGAAGAAGTCCTTGAAGAGCCTGTTGAAGAGCCTGAAGCAGTCTATGAAGAGCTTGAAGAGGCGCCTGAAGAGATTTCAGAGGAGGACGATGGACAGATTGAAGTCCTTGAAGAACCTGCAGAAAAGATCATTGATGAGGTTCAGGAAGAATTCATCCCTGAGACTCCTGCAATAGACGACTCCGAGGACAGCTACAGAGAATATGCAGAGATATCTATACCGGCAGCAACAGCAGAACCTGAAGCAGTCTGTGAAGAGCCTGCAGAGGTAACTGAAGAGTCTTCAGAAGAAATCGAAGAGCAGGTTGAAGAACCTATTGATGAAGTCGAGGAGTTCACGGAAGAAGTTCCTGAAGCTGAACCTGAATACGAAGAGATGCCTGCAGAAGAGCCTTTCGAAGAACCTGCAGAGGAGGTCGAAGAACCGATCGAAGAGCTTGAAGAACCTGTAGAGGAGACCGAAGAACCGATCGAAGAGCTTGAAGAACCTGTAGAGGAAGCCGAGGAGTTCACGGAAGAAGTTCCTGAAACCGAACCGGAATACGAAGAGATGCCTGCAGAAGAGCCTTTCGAAGAACCTGCAGAAGAGGTCGAAGAACCGATCGAAGAGCTTGAAGAACCTGTAGAGGAAGCCGAGGAATTCACGAAAGAAGTTCCTTTCATTGAGGAAATCGCAGAAGCAATAGTCGAAGAAGAGGAGCCTGCTGTTCTTACACGTGAAGACATGGGTTATGACATCGTCTTCAACACAACTATATCGTGTCTGATAACCAATGCTTCACTTACAAAGTCTCAGGCAAACAAGCTCGCGTCGATCCTTCATGACGCATATGCAAGGGCAATCAAGCCTGTCCACGGAACAATGGACGGAGATACGGTGTTTGTTCTGGCAACAGGAAAGCAGAAGGTCAACTTTGATGCCTTTGCAGCACTTGCTACGGACGTTATGCAGTACGCAATAATCGACGGCGCTATGTCTGCTGAGGGAGCATATGGACTGCCTGCTGCAAAAGATATGCGATAAAGCGGAGAAAAACATATGGACAAATTAATTCTCATTGACGGTAACAGTCTGCTCTTCAGAGCATACTTTGCGATGAGACCAATGGTAACTTCCAAAGGCATTCACACTCAAGGTGTGTTTGCCTTTGTTAATATGCTCACTAAGATCCTGAATGACTACGAACCGTCCCATATGGCTGTTGCGTTCGACCTTAAAGGAGGCACATTCAGACATGATGTGTACAAGGATTATAAGGCAGGAAGGCTAAAAACTCCGCCTGAACTGCTTTCGCAGATCCCTTTGCTGCATGATGTACTGGATGCAATGAATATAGCAGTCCTTGAAGTTCCTCAGTATGAAGCAGACGATATCATCGGTACAGTAGCGGCCAGAGCCGAAAAGGACGGAATGGATACTCTTGTCATCTCGGGTGACAAGGACGAACTCCAGCTCGTCGGTCCTCATGTAAATGTGCTTATTAATAAACGCGGCATGAGTGAATTCGATCTGTACGATATCGATGCTATGCGTGAAAGATATAATCTTACGCCTGAACAGTTCATTGACCTAAAGGGACTGATGGGAGACAGCTCAGACAATATTCCGGGAGTACCTGGCATTGGAGAAAAGAAAGGCATAGCGCTTCTTGAGCAATACGGAACACTCGAGAATCTCATTGATCACGCGGATGAAATCAAAGGAAAAATGGGAGAAAAGCTGCGTGACAATATTGAAGTTGCACGCATGTCAAAGTGGCTGGCTACTATCAACACTCAGGCTCCTGTAGATTTCGAATGGAAAGATCTTGAACTTACTGAACCTGATATCGAGAAGCTGATAGCTATATATACGGAGCTTGAATTCAATTCGTTCATAAAAAAACTCCAGTCGGGTATGAGCGGCAGTGACATTACTTCCGAAACCTCAAATGCATCAAACTTTGATGAAGAATTCAATGCGATAAAGCATGCTGACCTTGATGACTTCCTGAAGGAAGTAAAAGAGGGCAGTGAGGTGTATATAGAAGCCGCTGCAGATGCAAATCATATTTCAGAACCTGAAATCAGATATATCTGCCTGTATAGCAAAGAAAAGAATCTCTGTTGTATAAGAGAACTTACTCCGATGGACTGTTCAATTGTGGTGGATCAGATCACCGATAAGGAGTATAAACTCTGCGGATGCGGATTAAAGCGCATCCTGTACTCTATGATCTCAAAGTCTGATACTGATCCTGAACCATATTATGATGCCATGATAGCCGAGTATCTTCTTGACGCAAACAGGCAGAAGTATACGCTTGATAAAATGCTCCTCAGGTATGCAGGTTATGCTGCAAAAGAGTCGGAATCTGTTTTCCTGGCCGATGATGTTTCATATGACTCACTTGAAACAGCTCCGGAAGATCTGATGAAGAGAGTATTCTATGTGTCAAAGATAAGACCTGAACAGCAGAAACTGCTCGAGGAAAACGGACTCTCCGAGCTCTTTGATGACTGCGAGATGCCTCTGGTACTGACACTTGCCCGCATGGAGCTTGAAGGTATAAAGTGTGAACCTTCAATACTTACGGCTATAGGCGAAGAGCTTACTGAAAACATTTCCGCATTAGAAAAGGATATATATGCTGAGGCAGGCACTGCTTTCAACATCAATTCGCCGAAGCAGCTGGGTGCAATATTATTCGAAAGTCTGAAAATACCATATCCGAAGGCAGGAAAGAACAAGAGCGGATCTTATTCGACAGCAGCGGATATTCTGGATAAGCTCAAAGACGATCATAAAATAGTTGCCGATGTGCTCGAATACAGAAAGCTTGCAAAACTGAAGAGCACTTATGTTGACGGACTGCTTCCGCTGATAGGTTCAGACGGCAGAGTAAGGCCTCATTTCATGCAGACAGTCGCAGCTACCGGCAGGCTGAGCTGCACGGAGCCTAATCTTCAGAATATCCCTATACGTGATGAATACGGAAGGCTGATCAGAAAAGCTTTTGTGACTGACAGCGGAAACCTGTTTACCGGTTCTGACTATTCGCAGATAGAACTGAGGATACTGGCAGCACTGAGCGGAGATGAGTCTCTTATCGCTGATTTCCGTGCAGGCAAGGACATACACAGAGCCACTGCGTCCAGAGTGTTTGATATTCCGGAAGATGAAGTAACCGCTCTGGACAGAACCAGAGCAAAAGCTGTAAATTTCGGTGTAGTTTACGGGATGAGCGGTTTCGGACTCGGAGAGAGCCTTAATATAACAAGAAGCGATGCTCAGAGGTATATCAATGAGTATTTTGCAAAGCACACTGCTGTCAAGGAATACCTGGATAAGCAAATTGAAACAGGCGAAGAGAAGAGGGAAGTAAGGACATATTTCGGAAGAGTACGCAAGCTTCCGGAGTTTGCTTCCCGTAAATTCATGGAACGCGAGCTTGCCAAAAGACTTGCGATGAATACGCCGATACAGGGAACTGCAGCGGATATAATCAAGATTGCCATGAATTCAGTGTCAGCCGAACTACGCAGAAAAGGCCTGAAGTCCAGGCTCATACTGCAGATTCACGATGAACTTATTGTTGAGGGACCTGAAAAGGAAGAGGATGCAGTAAAGGAAATACTTGAAAGATGTATGATGGGCGCGGCCGATCTTGCGGTAGATCTGATCTGTGATATTCATACAGGCAAGACCTGGTACGATCTTAAATAACGGAGATGTAAAAATGATCACAATAGCTATAACCGGTGGAATAGGATCCGGAAAAACAGAAGTAACCAACTACCTTATAAGCAAGGGCTTTACTGTAGTGGATGCTGATAAAATGTCGCGTGAAATGACTTCAGCGGGAGGAAAGGCGATCCCATATATCATGGAGAACTTCGGACCATCATTTATTCTTAAGGATGGTAGTCTTGACCGTGCTGCGATGAGAGATCTGGTTTTCAAACATCCTGAAAAGAAGATCCTTCTTGAGGAAGGCACTACAAAAGTGGTACTTGAAGATATCGAAGCCATAAAGAGAGAGCGTGCGGCAAGCAAAGATAAAGCTCTGTTCTTCGATATTCCTCTTCTTTTCGAGACAGGAAGCGAAGATGACTATGATGCTGTATGGGTCGTAACTGCTGATTATGAAGTGCGCAAAAAGAGAGTTATGGCAAGGGACGGAATAGAGCCCTCCATAATCGATCTTATAATGGATTCACAGGAAGGTGAAGAAAAGAAAGTACAGCTGGCAGATCAGGTTATATATAACAACGGCTCGCTGGAAGATCTCAGAAAAACAGTTGACAGCACTTTAAAATCATATGATTTACTATAATTAAATCTTCATTTTAAAAATATTTTGAATTTTGCTCTTGCAAAATGGATTGAAGATGGTTATAATCCATAAGTGCCGTGTGGATGTGGCGGAATTGGTAGACGCGCATGGTTGAGGGCCATGTGGGTTAAACCGTGCTGGTTCGAGTATATCGTGTGGGTTCGACCCCCACCGCCGGCACCACCTTTTTTCAGTTAATGTTTTAGGAGGGTATTATGAATCCAAGCAGTCCTGCATTCAGTTTAGTTTTGATGGTACTTCTGATCGCTATGATCTATTTCATGATGATCAGACCTCAGAGAAAGAAAGAAAAAGCTGACAAGGAAATGAGAGATGCTCTCAGAGTAGGAGATGAAGTCATCACTATCGGCGGGATCATTGGCAAGGTAGAGAAGATCAATGAGAAATCGATCATTATTTCAACATCTGCCGGCAAGAACAAGATCGAGTTCCTGAAGAGCGCTATCGCAAGCGTTAGTTCTAAGGATCCTGGCGCTGCAGCTAAGGCTGCCGCTGAGAAAGCCGCTAAGGAGGCGGAGGAGGAGAAAGCTCCTTCAAGAGACAAAAAGGTCACTCCTAAGAAGCTCAGCAAAAAATCTGACGACGCTGAATAAAATACGTCAAAAAAGAACTGAAATAAGTACATCCGAAAGCTCTTCGGATGTGCTTTTTTCATTGAAAAATAAAGCTTAAACGAGTACAATAGATTGAATAATTATTTAATGTCGTATTTTGCGCTTTTTTGAAAATGCGGCTCATTTTTCGGCCTTGGCAGCAATTTCGGTAATCTCGGAAAGCAGCTCAAATACGGACTCGACATTAACGGAGGAGTCTATGTATTGCTCGAGGCTGACACACCGGAGACCGGGACTGAGCTTGCAGGCATCATGAATCAGACAAAAAGCGTGCTCGAAAACAGAGTAAACGCTATGGGAATCAGTGAAGCCCTGGTTTCGATAGAAGGAGACAGACGCATCAGAGTTGAGATGCCTGGTGTTGAAGACGCTGAAGAAGCTATCTCTCAGATCGGCCGTACAGCGCAGCTGCAGTTCTTCCTTGCTGACGGTACTCTTGCCCTCACAGGTGAAGGAATTAGCGATTCACAGCTCGCAAACGATACTGAAAACGGCGGTTATAAGATCACTATCGACTTCACTGCCGATGGAAGCAATCTGTTTGCAGACGCTACGGAAAAAGCATATCAGGGCCAGGTACAGGCCACGATGACCGACGAAGAAGGCAATCTCGTAGATCCGAGAGCTATAGTTATAGCACTCGATGATGAGGTCATTTCTGCACCGCTCGTTCATGAGAAGATCAATTCAAGAACATGTGAGATCACCAGAGCAGGAGGTTTCAGTGAGACAGAGGCATCACAGCTTTCAGCTCTCATCAGAGGAGGTGCTCTCCCTGCAAATCTGACAGAGATCAACTCTTCCGTACAGACTGCGACCATCGGAGCAAATGCTCTGCAGCTTTCGGTCAAGGCAGGAGCCATCGGACTCGGACTCGTGCTCGTTCTCATGGTCATTGCATATGGCATGCTCGGTGTAATCGCAGACCTTGCACTCCTGCTATACATCCAGCTTGTACTCTGGACCATGGTAGGAATGGGATCCGTACTCACACTTCCTGGAATCGCAGGTATCATCCTGTCCATAGGTATGGCGGTTGACTCCAACGTAATCATCTTCACCAGAATCAGAGAAGAGATCCAGAAAGGCAAGTCCGTAAGAGTTGCGGTAGACATGGGTTACCGCGCAGCACTTTCAACTGTAGTTGACTCACAGACTACAACACTCGTTGCTGCATTTGTGCTCTACATATTCGGAACAACATCAGTAAAGGGCTTCGCACTTACACTGATGATCGGTACTGTAGTGTCCGTCATCACTGCTGTATTCATTACACAGCTCTTCGTAAATCTCCTTGCTGAGAGCGAAAAGTTCGGAACAAATCCAATGTTCGGTGTAAAAGAAGATGGCACTCCGAAGTTCAGCTGGAACTTCAACATCAAATTCATTGAGAACAGAAAGAAATTCTATGCACTCAGCCTTACTGTTATCCTCATCGGTGTTGCCGCATTCGCATTCAAAGGTTTCAACTACGGTATTGATTTCACCGGCGGTACCATGATGCAGATCGAAATGGGCGAGAAAGTAGATATCGATGAAGTCAAGGAAACGATAGCCGGTTACGAACTCGATCCGACCATCGTTTATGCAGGTGAAGGCAATACTCAGATTGTTATAAGAACCATCAAGGACCTCAAATCTGCTGAGCGTTCAGAGGTTATCGGCACTATAGCTGAAAAGTACGGAATAACGGATGATGATGTACTGGCATCAGAGGAATTCGGACCTACCGTAGGCAGAGACCTCAGAACCAACGCTACTAAATCGATCCTGATCGCAGCATTGTGCATGCTCATCTATATCAGATTCAGATTTAAAAACTGGCAGTACGGACTTGCTGCTGTAGCAGGACTTGCACACGACGTTCTCGTTGCTCTCTCGATGTATGCAATATTCCGCATTACCATCAACAACCCGTTCATCGCAGGTATCCTCACAGTAGTAGGTTACTCGATCAACGATACTATCGTAGTATTTGACCGTATAAGAGAAAACTCCAAGTTCTTCAAGCGTAAGCAGGCTGCACAGCTTATAGATACGAGTATCAACCAGACGCTGTCAAGATCGCTCATGACATCGCTCACAACACTGCTCGTTATGATCCCGCTGTTCATCATGGCATCTTCGGAACTCAGATCGTTCCTCATACCTCTGATGATCGGTGTATTCACAGGTACTTATTCGTCGATATTCCTCTGCAGCCCGGTATTCTATGAGCTGACAAAGAAAGAGGGAATATCCAAGTACGAAGATAATAAGGCAAAAGCTGACAAACAGAGAAAGAAATCTGCAAAAAGAAGAGACGACGAAGGAATAAGACTTTAAATCCTTTTAACGAGTATCAGGAGACGGAATGGCCGTATCGAAAGTATTAGATCTGTCAACTGAAAAGTTCATAAGGGATATGACCGAGATCAATCCGAAATACGATGATTCAGTCATTATCAAAGCATACGAAATTGCCCGCAGTTTACACGACGGGCAATTTCGTAAGAGCGGAGAACCTTATATAATCCATCCGGTAGCCGTAGCAAAGATACTGGCTCAGTTTGGCATGGATAACGAGACGGTCATTGCAGGCCTCCTGCACGATGTAGTCGAAGATACCAGATATACAAGAGAACAGCTGGCAGAGGACTTTGATGAAAAGATAGCTGATCTTGTAGAAGGCGTAACAAAGCTCACTAACATAAGCTACGATTCAAGTGAAGCAGCACAGGCAGAAAACTTCAGGAAGATGTTTCTCGCCATGTCAAAAGACATAAGAGTACTTATCGTCAAGTTGGCGGACAGGCTTCACAACATGCGCACTCTTGAGTACATGCCGACGGAAAAGCGTAAAACGAAGGCGATGGAGACTCTGGAGATTTACGCACCGCTGGCGGGAAGACTCGGAATATTCAGCATCAAATTCGAACTTGAAGATCTTGCGCTGAAATACCTGCATCCTCTCGAGTATAAGAAGCTGGTTGCAGCAGTTGACCGCAGAAAGTCTGAATACGCCAGAAACCTCAAAGTCCTTACAGGAACAATCTCCAACATCCTGGACGAAGCGGGCATCCAGCACGATGTAAAGGGAAGATCAAAACATCTATACAGCATCTATCGCAAGATGATCGTCCAGCAGAAGCAGATAGACGAGATCTTCGATATCCTGGCAGTCAGAATACTGGTGTCAAGTGTAAAGGACTGTTATGCTGCACTTGGACTCGTGCATAACAGATGGAAGCCGATCCCCGGCAGATTCAAAGACTACATTGCGATGCCGAAGCCAAACATGTATCAGTCGATACATACAACGGTGCTCGGAGACAACGGAGAGCCTTTCGAGATCCAGATCAGGACATACGAGATGCACCGTATAGCCGAGTACGGTATCGCGGCACATTGGAAATACAAAGAGGGAAAGGTATCAGGAAGCGTCGACGACAGCGAGCAGAAGCTTGCATGGCTGAGACAGGCTCTTGAGTGGCAGAAGGAAGCCGATGATTCGGTGGAATTCCTGAATACCGTTAAGGTGGATCTGTTTGATAATCAGGTATTTGTATTCACTCCGGGAGGCGATGTTATAGAACTCCCGGCTGAAAGTACGCCTCTCGACTTCGCTTTCAAGATCCATACGGATGTAGGCATCAGATGTGTAGGCGCCAAGGTTAACGGAAAGATGGTCACTATTGATCATCCTCTGCAGAATGGAGATATCGTAGAGATCGTAACATCAGCGAATTCATCCGGTCCAAGCGTTGAATGGCTCAAAAAGTGCAAAACATCGGGTGCGAAAAACAAGATCCGCAACTGGCTACGTAAAGCTGACAAGGATTCCGATGTAAACAAGGGCCGTTCCAACATTAACAACTACATCAAAAAGAAGGGTTATGACCCGGCTCTGGTTACCAAGAATGCTTATATTCTGAGGGCTGTAAAAGAGCTTAACTGCAGCAACGTAAACGAACTTTATCTGCAGATCTCAAGAGGAGGAAGTACCGTCTCGAAGCTCGGTCAGAAACTGATTGAATACTACGAAGCGGATAATCAGACAAAGGAAAAAGAGCCTGAACAGATTGAGGTAAAAAAGAAGCCTGCCACAAGATCATCCGGTCAGTCAGAGAATGGCATCATTGTAAAAGGTGCTGACAATCTTCTGATCAGGAGAGCTACATGCTGCAATCCGGTACCTGGAGACGCTATCATCGGATATATCTCCAAGGGAAAGGGTATAACCGTACACAGAACGGACTGCGCAAACATTCGGAATATCAGAGAAGAAGACCGTGGCAGACTTATTGAGGTGAACTGGGATTCACCTAATGAAGACAGAAAATATTACGCAGACATCCAGGTCGTTTCCGAGGAAAGAAAGGGCTTGTTCAAGGATATTTCAAAGGTTTGCGACGATTATGATCTCGAAGTAGTCGGCCTGAACCTTACTCCGGGAGAGCCCGGGACCACCAATACACTTCTTACTGTTGAGATCACTGACATGCACCAGATACAGCGGCTGCTGACAGCTCTCAGACAGGTAGAAGGCGTTATCAAGGTCTTCAGACCAAGATAAGGAGGACACAATGGGACTTGATATAAAATGCTATCCGGACGGAATGTATGGGGAGAACACATACCTCATCACCGATGATGCAACAGGTTTCAAGGCGATCATCGACCCCGGCTATTACGGGGTAGATGTTAAGATGGACATCCAGAACAACGCTTATCTGAAGTATGTGCTTCTCACGCATGGTCATCACGATCATTTCCTCGAAGCAAAGGCGTATGTTGAAGAGTACAGCGCTGTCAGATTTGCAGCTCCTGAAAAAGAAATGGATCTGATCCACGGACAGCCATATGAGTGCCCTGAACCGACCATGCTTTTAAAGGATGGCGACATAATCACACTGGGTGAAACAGAGCTGCGCGTTATCGAAACTCCGGGCCACACCGGAGGAGGCGTATGTTTTGCGACTGATAAGGAGATCTTTACAGGAGATACACTCTTCAGGCTGAGCGTAGGAAGAACGGATCTTCCTACCGGCGACTGGTTCACTCTTTTACATTCCATAAACGATAAGCTGTATACCCTGGACGAAAACCTTATTGTTTATCCGGGGCATGGAGCACCGACAACCATAGGCTACGAAAAGAGGGCGAATCCGTTTGTATAGGTTCTATATAAATAACATTGATGATGATTATCACTTTATGGAGCTCGCCAGGGTCTTTCTGCCTGATGACAGCTTTGAGACCATAGCGTACGGCGGCAGGCCGGTAGCACATCTTCTCGGATCAGACAGCTATTTCGTGAATGAAAAGGGCAGTAATGACCGTGAAAAGATAAAACGTGAGTTTTATGAACTCCTTTCAGGCATTACGGGCATGAGGCCTCCGTGGGGAACTCTCACCGGAGTCCGGCCCCTTAAACCTGCTCTGGAGATATGCAGAGAAAGCTCAGTCGATGAAATGGAGCGCATAATCAAAGACAGGTATCTTATGAGCGCGCCTAAAGCTTCTTTGCTCGCTGATATAGCTGATTATCAGATCAGAAATGTAACCGGCGTTCCCTGGGAAAAGGTTTCGATGTATATCGGCATCCCGTTCTGTCCAACCAGATGTGCCTACTGCAGTTTTGCCTCCAACGTAGCGCCTGCTGAAGAACATGAGGTTTATCTGAAAAACCTTTTAAAAGAAATTTCATATGCGGGCAGACTTGCTGAAGAGAACCGTACGGAACTCGAAAGCATATATATAGGAGGAGGCACGCCGACTACACTTAGCAGCGCGCAGCTTGATAGGCTTATAGGCAGTGTGTCCGATGCTTTCAGCATCGATCCTGCCGCACTTGAATTCACAGTGGAAGCGGGCAGGCCTGACACGATAACAAAAGAAAAACTGGATACACTCAAAAGGCTCGGGATCTCGCGCATCAGCATAAATCCCCAGTCTATGAAGGACAGGACTCTGAAACTGATCGGACGTGACCACAGCGCTGATGATATACGTGAGGGATTCCGGATAGCACGTGAGACGGGATTTGATGTTATAAATGCTGATCTTATCGCCGGGCTTCCTGAAGAAAATGAAGATGACTTTGAGGCCAGCCTCAGAGAGATGATAGATCTTGGAGCCGAAAACATCACCGTACACACGCTTTCCGTGAAGAGAGGCTCCAGACTGCGTGAAAATGATCCTGCATACTTCAGACATAATGCTGAGACTGTAAGCAATATGCTCGATCTGTCAAGAGAAATGCTCAGCGCAGCCGGTTACAGGCCATATTACATATACAGGCAAAAGCATCAGATAGGAGCTCTTGAAAACGTCGGATGGTGTCTGCCGGGAAAGCATTCGATATATAATATCCGAATCATGGAAGACAGGCAGACGATAATAGGCCTCGGAGCCGGAGCGGTGGGGAAGGTTTACCATCCTGACGAAGACAGGCTCGAGCGCATAGCCAACGTCAGCAACTATAAAATATACAGCGAGAGATTTGATGAGATGATTTCCCGCAAAAATGAATATTATAAATAATCCGCACGAAAGGATGAAAAAATGGCAATGAAAGCGCCTAAAGGCACTAAAGACATGCTGCCACAGGATGCATATAAGTGGCAGTACATAGAAGATGAATGGGCAAAAATCTGCTCGGAATACGGATTCAGGGAGATAAGGACTCCGGTGTTCGAATCTACTGACCTTTTTAACAGAGGTGTGGGAGATACAACTGATATCGTTCAGAAAGAGATGTACACTTTCGAGGATATGGGAGGCCGCAGCATAACTCTGAAGCCTGAAGGAACTTCACCGGCTGTAAGAGCTTTCATAGAAAGCAATCTCTATGCTGAGACACAACCTACAAAGATTTTCTACGATACCGCGTGCTACAGATATGAAAAGCCGCAGGCCGGAAGGCTCAGAGAGTTCCATCAGTTCGGCATTGAGAACTTCGGTACTCCTTCCATGATGGCTGATGCAGAGATAATCGCTCTCGGCTATGATTTTCTGAACCGCATGGGTATAGAAGATGTGGAGCTTCACATCTCGAGCGTAGGATGCAGAAAATGCAGGCCGGTTTACAGAAAGGTATTGCAGGACTTTCTCAGACCAAAGTATGACTGCCTTTGTGAAACCTGCAAATCGAGATTCGAAAAGAATCCTATGAGAATACTCGACTGCAAGTCTGCTGAGGATAAGAAAGCCGTCCAGGACGCACCGATGATGCTTGACTATCTGTGCGAGGATTGCCGTAAGGACTTCGAAGATCTTAAGACTTATCTTGATGCTATGGGAATCAGATATGTAGTTGATCCTTCGATAGTCAGAGGCCTGGATTACTACACAAAGACCGCTTTCGAATTCATTACAACCAAGATCGGAGCTCAGGGTACTGTCTGCGGAGGCGGAAGATACGACCACCTCATCGAAGAAGTAGGCGGACCTGACATGCCGGGCGTTGGTTTCGGACTGGGCAAGGAGAGGCTGCTCATGCTCATGGAAGCCTGCGGACACGATTTCGGAGCCGCACCTGCACCTCAGATATTCCTTGCATGGATAGGCGACGAAGCCAAATTATACGCTCTGCAGCTCCTGCACGAGCTCAGAGGACAGGGCATAAGAGCGGATATGGATACACGGGAACGTAATCTGAAAGGTCAGATGAAATACGCAAACAAGCTTGGAGCTGAGTATACGGCTGTCATTGGCGGCGATGAAGTTGCAAGCGGAGAGATAACTCTTAAAAACATGTCTACATCAGAACAAACAAAAGTCAGGAGGGGGGATCTTGCAAATGCTTTATAAGAGAACTCATATGTGCGGTGAGCTCAGACTTGCCGATGAAGGAAAGAACGTAGTGCTCAACGGCTGGGTAGCCAAGGCAAGAAGTCTCGGCGGACTTGTTTTTGTGGATATAAGAGACAAGACCGGAATCACTCAGATCACTTTCAACGAGGATGCTCCGGCAGAAGTAGTTGAGGCAGCAAAAGGATTAAGCCGCGAATACTGCATAGGTGTAAAAGGCGTAGTAAGGGAAAGAAGTTCCAAGAACCCTAACATCGCTACGGGAGACATCGAAGTATTTGCAAGCGATCTTACAGTGTATTCAACATCTGAGACCCCTCCGATCTATATAAAGGACGATGACAACGTAAACGACGATCTGAGACTCAAGTACAGATATCTCGATCTCAGAAAGAACAAAATGCAGAGAAACCTGACTTTCAGGCATAAGGTAATGAAGTGCACCCGCGACTATTTCGATGAGCAGGGATTTACAGAAGTTGAGACACCTGTACTCATCAAGCCTACACCTGAAGGCGCCAGAGACTATATCGTACCGAGCCGCGTTCATAATGGATACTTCTACGCACTGCCTCAATCGCCTCAGATGTTCAAGCAGCTTCTGATGGTCGGCGGTACGGACAGATATGTACAGATCGCGAAGTGCTTCAGGGATGAAGACCTCAGAGCTGACAGACAGCCGGAATTCACACAGATAGACCTCGAAATGTCGTTTGCGGGCGTTGATGATGTCATCGAAGTTCAGGAAGGTTTCATCAAGAGAGTCATGAAAGAAGTCAAGGGAGTCGATGTAATAACTCCGTTCCCTAGACTGACATATGATGAGGCAATGGAGAGATATGGCTCCGACAAGCCTGACACAAGATTTGATATCGAACTCATCAAGCTGAATGATGCTTTTGAAGGATGCGGATTCGAGATGTTCACAAAGAATCTTGCAGAAGGCGGAGACATAAGAGGTATCTGCGTTCCCGGAGGAGCAGCCGAATTCTCCCGCAAGAAGATCGACAAGCTTACCAACGAGGTGAAGCACTACGGAGCACACGGACTCGTATGGATCAAGAACGACGGTGGTTCGATCAGTTCGTCCATCGGAAAATTCTTCACTGAGGACGAGCTCAAGGCCGTCCTTGACAAGTGCGGAGCAGGCAGCGGTGATGCAGTATTCATCGTCAGCGGAACTCCTAAGGTCACATATGATTCGCTCGGATTCCTCAGACGCAGGATCGCCGGACTCATGGGACTGCTCGATGATGAACAGTACAACTTCCTTTGGGTAGTTGACTTCCCGATGTTTGAGCAGGACGAAGAAGGCAACCTCAAGGCCATGCACCATCCGTTCACACAGCCTAAGCTTGAGGAGCTCGACAAGCTCGACAATGATATCCTCGGTCTCAAGGCAAACGCATATGACATCGTGCTCAATGGAGTCGAGCTCGGCGGCGGAAGCGTAAGAATACACGATAAAGATCTTCAGGCACGCATGTTCAAGGCGCTCGGCCTTACCGATGAAGAGTGTCAGGAGAAGTTCGGTTTCCTGATCGAAGCTTTCAAATACGGAGCACCTCCTCACGCAGGACTCGCATATGGACTTGACAGACTGGTAATGCTTCTTCTCGGAGAAAAGAGTATCAGAGAAGTCATCGCTTTCCCTAAGAACCAGAATGCTGAGTGCCCGGTCTGTGAAGCACCTGCACCTGCAGGAGCAGGACAGCTCGAGGAACTCGGTATTGAGCTCATACAGGAATAATGGATAAAAAGAAAAAGTACGGTATATACGGCGGCAGTTTTGACCCCATACATATAGGACACGTTGCACTCGCCGACAGTGCTGTCAGAGAGTGCGGACTTGATAAGCTTATATTTATGCCCGCGTACATCTCTCCATTCAAACAGGACAGACATGTCACTGACGGCAGGGACAGATGCCGCATGATAGAGACCGTGCTAAAAACAAACAGTGCCTTCTGCCTTTCCAGGTACGAATTGAACAAGGAAGGTCCTTCATATACGATAGAAACTCTGAGGCACTGGAACAAACTGCTGGATGGTGAGCTTTACTTCATACTAGGGTTTGATTCAGCAGTACAGGTCGATAAATGGTTTGAAGGTGAAGAGATCCTGAGAAATTATCATCTTGTCACGGGAAGACGTCCTGATACGGACTATGCGGAAGGACTAAAGAAAATCGAATCGTTCCGCGAAAAATATGGAACAGTAATAACTGTTCTGAATATGCTGCCTGTAGACGCTTCGTCAACAGAAATCAGGGAACTCATTAAAAAAGGCAAACCTTTAAAGGGACTCGTACCGCCGGAAGTAGAGGAATATATTATTGAGCATCAATTGTACAGATAAGGAGTTGCTTGAAGACTTCATAAAAGCAAATCTCAAGGAGAGCCGCTACCGCCATTCGATGGGAGTAGAAGAGATGGCTGTGAAACTTGCCCGGCTGCATGGTGCAGACACTGAGAAGGCAGCCTTTGCAGCCAGATATCACGATCTGGCCAAGAACTTCGACACCGGGAAGATGGATGAATGTGTCAGAAAATATGGCCTTCCTGACAAGCTTGCAGGAAACAACGCGCTGGCACATTCAAAGGTCGGAGCAGCGATACTTGAACATGAATTCGGGGTCACAGACCCGGAAATACTTGATGCAGTGCGTTATCACACTACAGCACGAAAAGATATGACGCTCCTCGAAGAACTCATATTTGTTGCAGATGTAGTTGAGGATAACAGGACATACAGTGATCTTGATTATTATCAGGATCTGGCATACAGGGATCTGGATCAGGCCTGCCTGGAGATCCTTGATTATACGATAGGGGACCTCACTTCAAAAGGGAGGCAGATAGATAAGGACACACTGGAAGCAAGGGATTGGGTCTTACACAAAATAAAGGAGACAGAGAATGGAAAGTAAGGAAGTTGCTCAGACAATAGCAGAACTGCTGAGCAGAAAAAAGGCAAAAGACGTAGTTATGATCGATATAGCTGAGAAATCCTCATTTGCAGATTTCTTTGTAATTGCAACAGGTACGTCCGACAGACAGCTGGGAGCCCTGGCGGACGATGTAGAAGACAAATTCGCAGAATTAGGCATCGAACCTAAGAGCAAGGATGGCAGACCGGACACGGGATGGATTCTTGTTGACGGAGGAGATGTTATTGTAAATATATTCACAAACGATACCAGAGACAAGTACACGCTCGAAAAGATCTGGAGCGATTGCGAATCCATACTGGTAGACTGATCAAGGAGTTACATAATGCGCAACGACAGATATGATTTCACAGAAATAGAGTCCAAGTGGCAGAAAATCTGGGCTGAAGAAGACGCTTTCAGAACGGTCGAAGATGATTCAAAGGAAAAGTATTACGTACTTGAGATGTTCCCGTATCCTTCGGGCAAGCTTCACATGGGTCATGTAAGGAACTATTCGATCGGAGATGTCATAGCCAGATACAAAAAGATGGCCGGTTTCAACGTGCTTCATCCGATGGGATATGATTCATTCGGACTTCCTGCAGAAAATGCTGCCATTCAGCACAATGCCGAGCCTGCTAAATGGACTTTCGACAATATGGACGAGATGGACAGACAGCTGGCAAGCATGGGACTTTCCTACGACTGGGACCGCAAAGTCGCTACATGCACACCTGAATATTACAGGTGGACACAGTGGCTCTTCATCCAGTTCTATAAGAAAGGTCTCGCATATAAGAAAGATAACCCGGTAAACTGGTGCCCAAGCTGCCAGACAGTACTTGCAAACGAGCAGGTAGTGGACGGAAAGTGCGAGAGATGCAAAACAGAAGTCACTAAAAAGAATCTGTCGCAGTGGTATCTGAAGATCACAGATTATGCTGACAGGCTGCTTGGCAACCTGGACAAGCTCGAAGGATGGCCTGACAAGGTAAAAACCATGCAGCGCAACTGGATCGGCAAGAGCTACGGAGCAAACATCAACTTCGAGATCAAGGACTCAGACAAAGTTCTTGAAGTATTCACTACAAGAGCAGATACACTCTTCGGTGCTACATACATGGTAATGTCACCTGAGCATCCGTTCGTGAACGAGCTGGTTGCAGGCCGTCCTGAAGAAGCTGAAGTAGAGGCTTATCAGGAGAAGGCCCGCCGCATGAGCGACATAGAGAGGACATCGACAAGCAATGAAAAGACAGGCGTTTTTATCGGAAGATATGCGATAAATCCTGTCAACGGTAAGGAGATCCCTATCTACATTTCTGATTATGTACTCATGGGATACGGTACCGGTGCTATCATGGCTGTTCCTGCTCATGACCAGAGAGACTTTGATTTTGCGAAGGCTTTCGGCCTTGACATTATTCCGGTAGTTGATCCTGAAGATCCTTCTATCGATCTCTATGATCTCAAGGAAGCTTTTGTAGCTGAAGGCAAAATGATAAATTCCGGACAGTTTGACGGAATGAACAACAAAGAGGCCATTCCTGCAATGATAGAATGGCTAAATGAAAAAGGAATAGGTGACAAGACTGTCAACTTCAGACTCAGAGACTGGCTTATATCAAGGCAGAGATACTGGGGAGCTCCTATCCCGATGATCTGGTGCGATGAGTGCGGGTGGGTTCCTGAAAAAGAGGAGAATCTGCCTGTACTGCTTCCAACTGACGTTGAATTCACCGGCAAGGGAGAATCGCCGATCACAACAAGCAAGACTTTCGTAGACACCGTATGTCCATGCTGCGGAAGGCCGGCAAGAAGGGAAGTTGACACGATGGATACCTTCGTGGATTCTTCATGGTACTTCCTCAGATACTGCGACCCTCATAATGAAGATGCTCCTTTCAGCAAGGAAAAGGCGGACTACTGGATGAACGTAGACCAGTATATCGGCGGAGTTGAGCACGCGATACTCCACCTCATGTACGCAAGATTCTTCCAGATGTTCCTTTACGATATAGGTCTCTGCAAGGAAGAAGAGCCTTTCAAAAACCTGCTTACTCAGGGCATGGTCATTAAAGATGGAGCCAAGATGAGCAAGTCACTCGGCAATGTAGTCAGTCCGGCAGAGATCCAGGCAAGATACGGATCAGATACAGCAAGACTGTTTATCCTCTTTGCTGCACCGCCTGAAAAAGAACTGGACTGGTCAGATGAGGGTGTTGAGGGAAGCTACAGATTCCTCAACCGCGTTTACAGACTTGTATATGAATATATAAATGATATAAGGGGTAATGCTGAAGTTCCTGCAGATTACAAGGCAGCAAACGCAGCAGATAAATCCCTCGACTTCATGATGAACACCTCTATAAAGAAGGTTACTGAGGATGCCGGCGGAAGATTCAATTTCAATACTGCCATTGCATCTATCATGGAGCTCGTAAACGAGATGTATAAATATAAAAACGGCGACATTAATCTGCCGCTGTTCAATAAAGCGATCGAGACGCTGCTGACGCTTCTCAATCCGTTCTGTCCGCATATCACGGAGGAACTCTGGAGTCAGCTCGGCCATGAAGACAGACTTTATAACAGGGCATGGCCGGAATGTGATGAATCTGCTCTCGTTAAAGATGAGATACAGATCGTCCTGCAGATAAACGGCAAGCTGAAAGATAAACTGATGCTGCCTAATAATTCAGATAAGGAGGTAGTTGAAGGAGCCGCAAGAGCTTCGGAAAGATTCAAAGAAGCTACAGAAGGACGCGAAGTCATCAAGGTGATCTACGTTCCTAACAAGATCATCAATTTCGTTGTTAAATAGCGGCTTCGCCATTTATGACAAGATATAAGAATAATAATAAGAGGAGGGCGAAAGCCCCCGCTAAAGCAATACAAAAGAATAAAGAAAAGATCAGGCCGCCTTTCAGGATCATACCTCTGGGCGGAATGAAAGAAATAGGAAAAAACTGTACACTCATTGAGTGCAATGATGAGATACTTATCATTGACTGCGGATTCGCTTTTCCTGAGTATGAGATGTTCGGAATCGACATCGTGATTCCTGATTTCACATATCTCAAGGAAAACATGGAAAAGGTAAAGGGACTGATCATAACTCACGGACATGAGGACCATATAGGAGGTATACCGTATCTTCTTCAGGAAATGAGTGTTCCGGTGTATGCTTCGCCTCTGGCAATGGGAATGATAGAACATAAGCTGGAGGAGAATTATCTGAGCTGTGAAGGGCATGTTATCAGATCCGGTGACAGATTCAATGTGGGATGTTTTTCCGTAGAAGCCATTCAGACGAACCACAGCATTGCCGATTCGCTTGCATACTCGATTAAGTTCCCGGGCGGCCATGTGGTCCATACCGGAGACTTCAAGATCGACTATTCGCCGCTTGACGGCAAGGTTATCGATCTCAACAGATTCTCGCAGCTCGGAGATCAGGGCGTAGACGTACTGCTCTGCGACAGCACGAATGTACTCCGCAAGGGTTACACTCCATCTGAAGCAGTAGTAAGGCGGTCAATTGATGAGATTTTCGACAATACCGAAAGAAGAATAATCATCGCAACGTTTGCTTCGAACGTACACAGGATCAAATACTTCATTGAGGCTTCCATGAAGCATCACAGAAGGATAGCGGTATCGGGAAGGTCGATGGAAAACCTGCTGGCCTTGTCCAAAAGTCTTGGATATCTTAATGATATTCCGGATTCCGTATTTGTAGATGTAAGTGAAGCCAGAAATATCGCTGACAACAAGATCACTATTATTACTACAGGAAGCCAGGGCGAGCCTATGAGCGCTCTTACCCGCATGGCATATGACAATCATAAATCCATCAAGCTCAAGAAGAATGATGTAGTCGTATTCTCCTCGTCGCCTATACCTGGCAATGAAAAGGTGATCTCACAGATAGTCAACAGGCTGTATGAGAAAGAAGTTGACGTTGTGCTCGCATCGGCCATGGACGTACATGTATCAGGTCATGCGTCATCAGAAGAGCTGAAACTGATACACACTCTTATCAGACCGAAATACTTTATACCGGCTCACGGTGAATACAGACATCTTGCAGAACATGCAAAGCTCTCACAGGCACTGGGGCAGTCTAAGGACAGGATATTCATACTCGGCAACGGAGATGCTCTTGAAGTAAACGGCAAGGAAACGCATCTGATCAGAGGATACACTTCCGGCGAAGATGTGATGGTAGACGGGTATGGAATAGGTGATGTAGGCAGCGTTGTTCTCAAAGACAGAAAGAAGCTTTCTCAGGCCGGCCTGATAACCATATCGGTCGCACTCGATTCAGCCACAGGTTCACTTATGGCGGAGCCTATTCTGAACACCAGAGGATTCATCTTTGTTGAAGAACATATGGATCTTATCAGGGAGGCTATAAATGTCGTCTACAATACGATCGGAAAGAGCACTTCAAAAGGCGCACTTGATAAAGCATCTCTTTCAAGAGCAATCAAATCGGACATGAAGACTTTCATATATAACACGACAAAGAAGAGTCCGATGATCATACCTGTAATTCTTTACGTATAAAGGAGGTAACAGATTATGAATGTTTATGACGAGGCTCACAGCCTTGCAAGAGCAATCAGGGAGTCCAACGAGTTCAAGGAATTCGACAGGATCAGAAAAGAAGTTGACAATGACAAGGAATGTTCTGAAATGCTTAAGGAGCTCACGGAGCTCCAGGTGCAGCTTCAGACATCCCAGCTCACCGGCCAGCAGCCTGATAAGGACACGTTCGCACGTTTTCAGAGCCTCAGCACGATGGTAATGACAAAACCTCTTGCTGCACAGTACATGCAGGCTCAGATGGCAATTGCTACTATGATGAATGACGTGTTTGGCATCGTCGGTGAAGCAATCAAATAATAAGTCTATTAATTAAAAAACATAAAAAGGAGAAACACCAATGATTTATGCAAGTGACTTCAGAAAAGGTATTACTTTTGAGATGAACGGCGAACCTCATGTAGTGCTTGATTTCCAGCATGTAAAGCCGGGCAAGGGAGCTGCTTTCGTAAGAACAAAGTACAGAAACATCCTTACAGGTGCTACCCGCGAGGAAGCTTTCAACCCTAATGACAAGTTCCCTAAAGCACATATTGAGACAAAGCAGATGCAGTATCTCTACAATGACGGAGAACTCTACTACTTCATGGATCAGGAGACTTATGATCAGGTTCCTCTGACATATGAGCTTGTTGAGGACGCTATCAAGTATATCCGCGAGAATGATGTCGCTACAGTCAAATTCTATAAGGAAAATGCATTTACTGTTGAAGCTCCGAACTTTGTAGATCTTGAAGTCGTTGAGACTGAGCCGGGCGTAAAGGGCGATACAGCAACCAACGTTACAAAGGCAGCTACAGTTGAGACAGGTGCAGTTATCCAGGTTCCTATCTTCATCAATGAAGGTGAGAGAATCCAGATCGACACAAGATCGGGTGAGTATCTCGGAAGATCCAAATAGGAGACTCCTTTGAAAGAAGAAAAGAGCATCAAGCGTTTTCGCAGACCACTGAGGATTATTACTGTACTCATTATTCTTGCAGCGGTAGTCCTCTGGTCTGTTTACATGATGTCCAAGCCTTATGACAGAACGCGTACGACCTACGCGGATTTTGTCGTTGAAGAAGGTGATGGCCTGAGTACGATTGCCGAACACCTTGATGAGCAGAAATTTATAAAAAGCGCATCCCGCTTTGAGACTCTAGGTAAACTTACTCTGGCAAAGGACTTCAAGCCAGGAACATACTATCTGTCTCCTTCGATGGACTCACTCAGCATACTGAGAACACTTCAGAGCGGTCTGACTACTTCGAAGGGGTTCACGGTTCCTGCAGGTTATACCATTACACAGCTTGCAGCTGCACTCGACAGGGACGGCCTGGCAGACAAGGAGAAATTCCTTGAAGCTGCTGCGTCTCCCGACCTTGCACAGCTCGAAGTTCTCGGTGAAAACGAGGAAGGCCTGACAGGCACAGACCTGATTGAAGGATTCCTTCTGCCGGGAGAATACACTCTTTCATCCGATGCGGATGAAACAATGATGATAATAATGATGCTCGATGCATTCGGTAACTTCTATAATGATGACTGCAGTGCAAGAGCAGACGAGCTCGGTATCACGACCAGGCAGCTTCTTGTGATGGCTTCGATGATCGAAAAAGAGACTTCAGTCGATAAGGAAAGATCTATCATATCGGGAGTCATACACAATCAGATCAACATGGAACTCATCAAAATAGATGAGCTTCCTGACAAACCGCTTTGCTCGCCAAGCAAGGAATCAATAATGGCAGCTCTTTATCCTGATGAGCATGAGTATACATATTATGTTCTTAACAGCACTCTGGACGGAACACATAAGTTCACATCTGACGAGGCTGAGTATAATGCATTGCTCGCAGAATACGAAAATGCGGTAAAAGAAGCTGCCGAAGAAGCTGAAGAAACCGAAGAAAATACCGAAAGCGAAGGCGAGGGTGAATGAAATACGTAAGGGACATTCCTTTCAAGGAATTCGTCGACAGCCATCACAGAGCTTTCGATGACGACCTTGCAAAACTCAGGCGTTCAAATGAGGATGAAGATGTTCCTCTCATTTTTACTGAGACAGAAGAAATACTCGGTCTTCTTATAGGGCTTACACATCCCGTAAGAATTCTTGAGATAGGAACCGCTTACGGATATTCAGCATTGTTTTTTGCAAAAAAACTGCCTGAAGCGCACATTACAACGATCGAGCGCAATCCGGTCATGGTAGAAGCTGCCAGAGCTGCTTTTTCCTCCAGAAAGGAGGGAGAACGTATAGATTTACTGATCGGAGATGCAGCTGAAATACTCGATCAGTTTGTATGTGATCTCGCTGATGCAGATGAATCGGAAAAGTTCGATTTTGTGTTCATAGATGCTGCAAAAAGCCATTACAAAGAGTTCTTTGAAGCAGCTGAAAAGATATGCATCAAAGATGCTCTGATAGTTTGCGACAACATTCTTTTAAAGGGTTGGATAGTAGAAGCTGAAGGCAAAGAAGCGAAACGGCACAGAACAAGTATAAAATACATGAAAAAGTTTCTTGAATATCTCCGTGAGCGTGATGATCTGGAGGTATCTATACTTACCGGAGCTGACGGCCTTGCAATAATCAGATTTATAAATGAACAGTAACAACAAACCAAAACTCGAATTGCTTGCCCCGGCAGGCGATATGGAAAAACTGAAAACCGCGGTCAGGTTCGGAGCTGACGCTGTCTATTTCGGCGGTGAGATGTTCAGCCTCAGAGCTGGAGCCGGCAATTTTACGGTGCCTGAGATCGAAGAGGCGATGGAATGGCTGCATTCCAATAATGCCAAGGGTTACATGACCATAAACATATACCCTCACAACGGCGATATTTTACCTCTGAGGGATTATATCGGCAAAATCAGGCATATTCCCGTCGACGCATTTCTTGTGTCTGATCCGGGAGTTATGGGGCTTATACGTGAACAGATCCCTGATGCTGAGATACACCTTTCCACACAGGCAAACACCACAAATTATCTGACTGCACGATTCTGGGCTTCACAGGGAGTCAAACGTATAGTATGTGCACGCGAGATGAGCCTTGAAGAGATAAGGATAATGAGGGCAGAACTCCCTGAAGATATAGAAATCGAATCTTTCGTACACGGTGCAATGTGCATCTCATATTCGGGAAGATGCCTGCTCAGCAACTTCATGGCCGGAAGAGATGCCAACCGCGGAGCGTGCACTCATCCATGCAGATGGAAGTATGCTTTGGTGGAGGAGCAAAGACCCGGACAGTATTATCCGATCGAAGAGGACGGATATGGCAGTTACATACTTAATTCACGTGATCTTTGCATGATAGATCACATTCCGGATCTCGCCGAAGCAGGTGTCTACTCGCTTAAGATTGAGGGGCGCATGAAATCCATGTACTATGTGGCTACTGTTGTAACTGCCTACAGGGCTGCAATTGACGCGTACCTCAGCGACCCTGAGAATTACGTGTTCGACAGCAAATGGTACGATGAACTGTGTAAGGCGAGTCACAGGGAATTTACTCACGGGTTCTATTACAACAAACCTACAGATAAAGACCAGAACTATCTGACCAGCGATTACACAAGGGATTACTCTTTTATAGGTCTGGTCAGAGAGACTGATGAAAATACAGGCCTTACAACGGTTGAACAGAGAAATAAATTCTCTATAGGAGATACCGTAGAAGTATTCGGACCGTATACAGCTTATTACGAAGAGACCATAAACGAAATGTATGATGAGGAGGGCAATGCAATAGAGAGTGCACCTCATCCTCAGCAGATACTTCGTATACGCTTCAAACGAATACCTGAAGAAGGCTTCATATTACGAAAAAGGAAGTAAGGAGAATAAAATGGAAGACGGCAGTTTACCCTCTTATTTGTTTCTGATACTGATCATTCTGATCATTGTTTTCAACGGCCTTGTTGTTGCGTGCAAACGAGCACTCGACTACATTGACCGCAATGTGATCAAGGATATGCTTGAAGATGAGCCTGACAATAAAAGGCTGCAGACAGTTACGGATTTTCTGGCAAAACCGTCAAAGTATCACTATGCAGATCATGCGGCAAGTTTTATAAGCATAATAGTATGCTTCATGCTGTTCAACATTCTGATGCTGATAATTGATTCACGCAGCATGTCAGATGATTTTGGATTTTACAGGGATGGCTTCGGCTTTTTCATACTGATACTTTGCAACCTTGGGTTTTATATTATTTATACAGCGCTTTCGGATATACTCCCGAAGAAGCTCGCTGCACAATCCAGCGAAGCAGCAGGTATCGGCCTAATCGGATTCCAGAAGTTTATATACATAATAACGCTTCCTCTTATATGGATCTGCAAGACGATCGCTAATCTGGTACTACGTATAATGGGCAAGAAAGTCGATGTGGATGACGCATACTTTTCGGAAGATAAGGTAATGTCAATGCTCGACAGGGGTCAGGAATCAGGCGAGATCAAGGAAGAAGGCCGCAAAATGATAGACTCGATATTCGAGTTTGACGACCTCCTTGCATATGAGATCATGACTCCTCGTACGGATGTTTTCATGTTCGACCTTGATGACGACAGAAGCGAGTATTTTGAGGAACTCATGGAGCTCACTCATTCCAGGATTCCTGTGTATAAAGGAGATCCTGACAACATTGTCGGAATCCTGCATATCAAGGATTATCTTTACAACGCCACAAAGAAGGGATTCGATAACGTAGATATTAAGAAACTGCTTAGACCGGCATACTTTGTTCCTGAGACTAAAAATATAGATTCTCTTTTCAGGGAACTGCAGATAGAAAAGCAGCATCTGGCAATTCTTATTGATGAATACGGCGGATTCAGCGGTATTGTATCTGTTGAAGATATCATTGAACAGATCGTGGGTGATATCGACGACGAATTTGATGAAGAAGACCGCATCATTGAGAAAGTTAACGATACTACATTTATCGTTGATGGCAATGTTTATCTCGATGACCTTGAGGAAGAGACCGGTGTAGAGCTGGAATCAGAGACAAGTGAAACTATCGGAGGCTTTATTATAGACCTTATGGGCGAGATACCTAGGGAAAATGTAAAGTATAAGCCGATATCCTATGAAGACTACGACTTCACGATACTGTCGGTAAAAGACCGCAGGATAGAAAAAATACGGATAGAAAAGGCAGAGAGAGAGGATGGCTCCGGTGAATGACATTAATCTGGTCGAACTGGTCGAAAAAGATATTATCTCATTTGACGGCGTCAGCAGATTTCCGGATTTCAGTTTAAGCGACAACATCCAGAAAGCTATCGGGATGGATATTCATAATCCGGGAATCAGAATAAGCGAAGATGACGGTGTTCTGACGATAAACTGCGAAATAATCGTATATTTCGGGGTGAATATACCTCAGCTTTGTTATGACATCCAGTCAAAAGTAAAAAGAGAGATCGAAGAGAAAACAGACTTTACTGTAAAAGCAGTAAATATACGTGTTGAAGGTCTGGACAAAAAGGAGATAAATTGAAAAGAGAAGATATAAGAGAAATAACGATGCAGCTCGTTTATCAGATGGATATGACTGAAGATTTCAGGGTCGCTGACCTTTCCATAGTAGATGAGAATGTGAAGGCTGCAGGCAAAAAACAGGCTGCGGAGACTCTTGCTGCGGTCCAGGACCATCACGATGAAATCGACGCATTGATCAGTGAAAACCTTGATAAATGGTCGATCGAAAGGATAGCAAAGACTGACCTTGCCATCCTCAGGACGGCAGTTGCAGAGATGCTTTATGTTGAAAGTATACCTGTAAGTGTTTCGATAAATGAAGCAGTGAATCTTGCCAAAAAGTATGGTGATGACAGATCGTACGCTTTCATCAATTCAGTGCTCGGCAAGATATCACGCAATATATAAAAACATGAAAAAACTGTATCTTGGGATCGACACTTCGAATTACAGAACGTCAGTCGCAGCAGTTGACTCAGACGGAATGATTCTGTCACATACAGCCGTGCTTCTCGATGTACCTGCCGGAAAAAGAGGGCTGAGGCAGTCCGATGCTTTCTTCATGCACAGCAACAGGATCCCGGGATACATAGAAGAATTGTTCGGATCGACAGATCCTGCAAATATCAAGGCTGTAGGTGTCTCAGAAAGACCGCGAAGGGTCGAGGGCTCATATATGCCTTGTTTTCTTGCAGGGGTCAACGCCGCAAGAGAGATCGCTGCAGCACTTAAAGTTCCTGTATACTGTTTTTCACATCAGGAAGGACATGCAGCTGCAGTTATGGAAAGTGAAGGGAAGACAGCTGCATCGCGCACGCTGTTTTTTCACCTTAGCGGCGGTACTACCGAAGCTCTGATATGCAGCCCCGATGGTAAAGGATACAGCATGGAGATAGCCGGAGGCACCCGGGACATATCAGTCGGTCAGCTTTTTGACCGTTTCGGTGTGGCGATGGGGATGCCTTTCCCGTCAGGACAGTATCTGGATGATATCGCATTTAAAACACTAGAAAAAACGGGTTTTGATGTTAAAAAGACAGAAAAAACCGGTGTGATCCCCAGGCTGAAACATGATGAAGGATATTTCAATTTGTCGGGTGCTGAAACCAGACTCATGAGATATGCCGAGAATCAAAACGGTATTTCAGCTGAAGCGGTCACAGCAGAGCTTTTTTCTTCAGTATCTGAATTGATTATAAAAACCGCACGGTATCTCAGCGAGAAATACTGCGCAGAAAATATATACATGGCCGGAGGTGTGGCCTCAAGCCGCACATTCCGCGCAATTGCTCATAATAACAGATCAGCAGACATACAGTTCGGCGCTCCGGAACTTTCAGGAGATAATGCAGTAGGGGCTGCTCTTCTTGCGAAAAGGACATATGAAACCGGTAACAGTATCTCAGGTAAATGAATACATAGCAAAAAAACTGCGCGATGATCTCAATCTGCGCGGTCTTGCCGTTGAGGGAGAAGTTTCCGGATTAAGCAGGAGCGGACAGCATTATTATCTGACCCTCAAGGATGCATCCAGTCAGATACGATGTGCTATCTGGGGGCAGAATGCTTCCAGGATCGATATGTCTCTCATTGAAAACGGGAAAAAGATAGTTGCGGTATGTGATATCAGTCCTTATCCGAGAAACGGAACGTATTCACTCAGCATAAGATATGTTGAAGCTCTGGGAGAAGGCGATCTTGCAGCTGAATTCAACCGCATAAAAGAAAAACTCGAAAAAGAAGGCCTTTTTGATAAGAAATATAAGAAACCAATACCGGTATTCCCTTATAGAGTAGGAGTAGTCACTTCCGCCACAGGGGCTGCGATAGAGGATATCCGCAAAATCATTACAGCTAAGAACGACTTTACAGATATCCTTATCTTTCCGACTGCTGTTCAGGGCATAGGTGCAGTTAACAGTATCTGCGAAAATATCAGGGCTGCCAACAGCCTTAACAGGAACGGTATCAGGATCGATACCCTGATAGTCGGAAGAGGAGGGGGATCACCTGAAGATCTCGCTGCATTCAACGACGAAGAAGTCGCCAGAGCCATCTTTGCGTCAGAGATCCCTGTAATAAGCGCCGTAGGGCATGAGATAGATTTCTCGATCAGTGATTTCGTTGCTGACGCAAGAGCGGAAACCCCGACAGCTGCGGCAGACATGGCAGTTATGGACACTTTTGAGCTTAAGGCAGATATAGAACGCAGCACAAAGATACTTGCAGCTTCCATGGATCAGAAGATCGCAGCAGAAAAGAGGGTGATAGATGGCGCATCAGCGCTTCTCTATGCCAACATACGTTCAAAGATTGCTGAAGCATCAAGCGCAGTTGACAAGGCTGTGATAATGCTCAGAGAAAATGATCCCCGGCGAGTTTTCCAAAAAGGATATGCTGCAGTCACTGACAGGGAAGGTAAAATCGTTCCTAATGCAGCCGGCATAGTCATAGGTGAAGAATATGATATCGTAATGAGTGACGGAAGCTTCAGAGCTGAAGTCACAGATGTTGATCTCAATTGACAGGAAGGTCAGTCATGGCAGAAAAAACATTTACCGAAGCATTGAATAATCTGCAGAATGCTGCTGCAGAAATAGGCAGACAGGCTACGACGCTAGAGGATTCCCTTAAACTGTTTGACGCAGGAATGAAGGAAGCCGAGTACTGCAGAAAGATACTCGAAAGCGCTGAGCAGAAGATACAGCTCTACGAGAATGGAGAACTGAAAGATGCACAGTTTTAATGAATACAGAGAAATAATCAACGCACATCTGACAGATCTGATAGCAGACCCTGGCGAGGAAGCATCCGCGCTCGCCGAAGCCATGAAATACAGTCTGGAAGTAGGCGGCAAAAGACTCAGACCTGCACTGCTGCTTGCTTCATGTGAATTTGCAGGCGGCAGTATCGAAGAGGCTCTTCCGTATGCTCTTGCTCTCGAATATATTCACACATATTCATTGATACACGATGACCTCCCTGCTATGGATAACGATGATCTCAGAAGAGGTAAGCCGACTAACCATAAAGTCTTCGGTGAAGCCATGGCAATACTTGCCGGGGACGGGCTGCTTTCAACTGCGGCAGAGACCGTTACGGGATGTCCTCTTGAATATTATGATGATCCTGTAAAAATGAAAAATCATGTCAGAGCAGCACATGAAATAATGTCACGTGCCGGAGCAAGAGGCATGATTGCAGGTCAGACTGCAGATATCAAAGGTGAGAGCCTTGAACCGACAGCAGAACTTATCAGATTCATAGAACTGCATAAGACTGCCGATCTCATAACAGCTCCGGTCAGGGCAGGGCTTATGCTTGCCGGTGCTGACGATGACATGCTTGAAAAGTTCACGGTATATGCAATAGACATAGGCGTTGCTTTCCAGATTCTGGACGACATATTGGATATAGAGGGTGATCAGGCTCTTCTGGGAAAGACGCTGGGCAAAGATGCCGAACAGGGTAAGTGCAATTATGCATTTGTGCATGGCATCGAGTCCGCAAAAGCTGAGCTTCACAGGCTTACATCAGAGGCAAAGGACGCTCTCGCACCTTATGGGAATGGAGCTTCATTCTTCACGGCTCTTGCCGATTCTCTCGAAATAAGAAAATACTGAAAAAATGAAAGAACGACTTGATGTACTTCTAGTGAATAACGGCCTTGCCGAAACCCGTGAAAAAGCCAAGCGCACCATCATGGCCGGGCTTGTGACTGTTGACGGCAGACTCGAAGATAAACCTGGTACACGGTTTGACATGGATTCTGATATACAGGTAAAGGGTCAGGAATGTCCTTATGTAAGCAGGGGCGGTCTCAAACTTGAAAAAGCGATCAACGAATGGGGAGTTTCCTGCGAGAATGCGGTCTGTATAGATATGGGCGCGTCAACAGGCGGCTTTACGGACTGCATGCTTCAGCACGGTGCACGCAAGGTATATGCGATAGATGTAGGATACGGCCAGCTTGACTATAAACTGAGAACTGATGAGCGTGTGGTCAACATGGAAAAGACCAACATACGCTATCTCGATACATCTCTTATTGAAGAACCGATCGACCTTATTTCCATAGATGTCAGCTTCATTTCCGTGAAGCATATGTTCCCGGTTGCAGCTCAGGTGCTTTCTGAAGAAGGGCTCATACTGTGCCTTGTTAAACCTCAGTTTGAGGCAGGCAGAGAGCAGGTAGGAAAGGGCGGAATCGTAAGGGAACCTTCGGTGCATGAGGACGTGATCAACAATGTTATCGGATATGCTTCCGACAATGGTCTTTATGCTCAGAAACTGTCGTATTCTCCTATAAAAGGAACTAAGGGAAATATAGAATATTTGCTTTTACTTTCACGTAAAAAGTGCGATAATAAAGTAGGTGTGGGCGCAGTCGTAAAGGAAGCTCACTCAGGCTTAAATAAATAATAATTTTAAACTAAATTAACCCTAAAGCTATCACCAACATTAATGTAAGGAGATTCAAATGGAAGTTTCAAAAAGATGTGCAGTAATGCAGTTCTCGCCGATCAGAAGATTCAACGTATTTGCTTTTGAAGCCGAGAGAGAACACGGCAAAAAGGTTTATCGTCTTAACATCGGTCAGCCTGATATCGAGACTCCTCCATGCTTCATGGAAGCAATCAGAAAGTTCGATAAGAAGGTCATCGCATATGCTGAGTCCCAGGGTATCGACGAACTGCGCGACGCAATGATCGACTACATGAAGAGAGACTTCGACATGGAGTATGAGAGAAAGGACATCCTTATCACAAACGGAGGTTCTGAAGCTCTGATCCTCGCTTTCACAGCTCTTCTCAATCCTGGAGATGAAGCTCTGATCGCCGAGCCTTTCTACACAAACTACAACACATTCTGCAACGAGGTTTCCGGCGTTCTCGTACCGCTGACAACTTCCGCAGAGGACGGCTACAACTGGGCAAAGAGAGACCTCATCGAGGCTGCTATTACTCCTAAGACAAAGGCAATCTGCTGCCTCTCGCCTGGTAACCCGACAGGAAGAGTTCTCACACTTGAAGACATGAGACTCATCGGCGACATCGCTAAGGAGCACGACCTCTGGATAATCTCCGACGAGGTATACAGAGAGTTCGTATATGACGGAGCTGAGGCTCATTCATTCGGTCAGCTCGATGACATCGCAGACAGAGTCGTTATCGTTGACTCAGTATCCAAGAGATGGTCTGCTTGCGGAGCAAGAATCGGAGCTGCTATCTCCAAGAACGAAGAGTTCATGAGCGCACTCCTCAAGCTCGCTCAGGGCAGACTCTGCGTACCTACACTCGAGCAGGTAGGTGCTGCAGCTCTCTACAGAATGGATAAGAGCTACTATGACGAAGCAAAGGCTGAGTATGAAGCAAGAAGAGACGCTGCTTATGAAGAGCTCTCAAAGATTCCTGGAATCGTTTGCCAGAAGCCTGCAGGCGCATTCTACATGACATGCAAGCTGCCGGTTGACGACATCGAGTCCTTCCTGATGTTCATGCTCAAGGAATTCGACGACAACGGCGAAACAGCAATGTTTGCACCGGCTCCTGGATTCTATGCAACAAAGGGTCTCGGCGGAAACGAGATGCGTATCGCATACGTTCTGTCTCCGGATAAGATGAGAAGAGCTTGCGAACTCATCAAGATGGGTGTTGCCGCTTACAACGCAAAGTAGTATAGCACCGAACAATTCACTTGAACTGTCTGTAGGGGGAATTTCGGTTCCCCCTACATCTTTATTGAAAACAAATGGCAGAAGCAAAACTATCCCCAATGATGCAGCAATATACGGCAATCAAGGATGACTACAAGGATGCCATCCTCATGTACCGTCTCGGAGATTTCTACGAGATGTTCTTTGATGATGCCATTCTTGCGTCGAGGGAGCTTGAACTTACTTTAACCGGACGCAACTGCGGTCTTGAGGAAAGAGCACCTATGTGCGGCGTACCGTTCCATTCGGTAGACCAGTACATAGTAAGGCTTGTAAACAACGGGCATAAAGTTGCGATATGTGAGCAGGTAGAAGATCCGGCGGAAGCGAAGGGGATAGTCAGACGCGAGATCACGCGTATTTACACTCCGGGAACGCTTGATATAAGTGATGCAGCCAGAAGTGAGAGCAATGTGTTTATTGCTTCAGCCTGCATATCTGATGAACTTACAGCTGTAGCTCTGGCTGATATCAGCACTGGTGAGCTCAGCGCTTATGAATATGAAACTGAAAAAAGCGGCAGGAAGCTTTCGTTTGAACGGCTTCTCAACGACATTTCCATTCTCGATGTAAAAGAACTCGTTATAAGCGATGAGATCGCCTCAGAAATCGAAATATCGCTTTCTGAGCACATGCTCAACGTTTATCTTGACCGCATTGACAGCTCTTATTACAGATATCAGACGGCCAGAGATGTACTCATGGATCAGTTTGGCGTATCATCATTGATACCTCTCGATCTTGAAGGAAGGGAGGAGATGACCTCTGCTATCGGAGCACTCCTGATGTATCTCAGAGATACTCAGAAGGGTGACCTTGATCAGTTCACTGATGTAATCATCAAACAGCATGACGGAGTTATGCACCTGGACAGATCAACGCTCCGTAATCTTGAACTTCTTGAAACGATCTACGACGGAGACGTCAAAGGATCGTTGCTTGGAGTAATCGGGAAAACAAGGACTGCGATGGGCGGAAGGCTTCTTCGTTCCTGGCTCAGGGAACCTCTTACTGAAGTTCCGGAGATCCGCAGACGGCTTGATGCAGTCGAGGAGCTCAGGAATGATCCTGTCAGGGCAAACAACATTTCCAACAGCCTCAGGTATATCTATGATTTTCAGAGACTTACTGCCAGAGTTGCAACCGGACGCGCTGATGCACGCGATCTCATAGCACTGAAAAAGACACTGGCGCAGCTGCCGGATATAAAGTATGAGCTTTCTGACTCATCTGCGTCATTGCTTAAAAACCTTAATGAATCCATCGAAGATTTCGATGATCTTTATCGTCTCATCGACGGATCCATATGTGAAGAACCTCCTATGGGCATCACTGAAGGAGGAATAATCAAAGCCGGTTATTCAAAAGATCTCGACAAACTCAAGGAATCCATTTCCGGCGCAAAGGAATGGATTGCAAATCTTGAAAACACTGAGAAGGAACGTACCGGCATCAAGACTCTCAGAGTCGGATTCAACAAGGTTTTCGGCTACTATATCGATGTCAGCAAGGGCATGATCGATAAAGTACCTGAGGACTACATCAGGAAACAGACTCTCGTCAACAACGAGAGATATATAACTCCTGAATTGAAGGAAAAAGAAGATCTCGTCCTCACTGCTGAGGCCAGGATCAATAAGATAGAATACGAAGAATTCCGCAGGATAAGATCTGCGATAGAACCATATATAACAAGACTTCAGGGTGCCTCGGCAGCTGTTGCCGCGCTTGATGTTCTTATATCTTTTGCGAAGACCGCTGCTTCTAACGGTTATGTAAAACCTGAAGTAAATGACGGTGATGTAATCGATATAAGGCGCGGAAGGCATCCGGCTGTGGAGCAGCTTCTCGGAGCAGGCATGTTTGTTTCAAATGACACATATATCGATATGGACAAACACAGCATGCTCATCATCACAGGCCCTAACATGTCCGGTAAATCAACATACATGAGGCAGACAGCTATTATAGTTCTTATGGCTCAGATAGGTTGCTTTGTACCGGCAGAAAGCGCTGTTATAGGAGTTACTGACAGAATATTTACAAGAATAGGTGCTTCAGACAATCTGGCTTACGGACAGTCAACTTTCTATATAGAAATGAGCGAGTTGGCCGGCATACTCAGAAATGCTACTTCAAGAAGTCTTATCATCCTTGATGAGATAGGCAGAGGCACCAGCACATTCGACGGCCTGTCGATCGCATGGGCAACAGCTTCTTATCTGGCAGATCCTTCTCACCGGGTAAGGACGATGTTTGCTACGCATTATCATGAACTTACCGAGCTGGAGAATGAGAGGGAGGGCATACATAATCTTTCTGTTGCGGCAGCTGAAGACGGAAACGATGTAGTATTCCTGCACAACATCATTGAAGGTCCGGCCAGCAAAAGCTACGGCATACATGTTGCGAGGATCGCGGGCATACCGGAAGTTATCAGGAGAGATGCAAGACATAAGCTGAATGAGCTCGAGACTCTGTCTGCTGAAGTACGCGGTGATGCCGCCGGCAGATCCGAACAGATCTCATTCATGTCAGACGAACTTGCTGAAGAAGGACTAAATGCAGATGCCGCAAAGTACAGACATCTTGCATCAAAAATAGGTGAAATAGACATAAATACGATGACTCCTGTATCAGCTCTGGTCAAGCTTCAGGAGATCATCGAAGAATTCAGCGACTGATAATATGATAAGAGTACTGGACAGCTTTGTCGCAGATAAAATAGCGGCCGGAGAAGTCATAGAACGACCGGTTTCTGCGGTAAAGGAACTCATAGAAAACTCAATAGATGCAGGAGCGGGGTCGATCATAGTTGAGATCCGCGGCGGAGGCAAGTCGTATATCCGTGTTACCGATGATGGATGCGGCATCTCTTTTGATGAAGCCGAAACTGCTTTTCTCAGGCATGCAACAAGCAAGATCAGCGGTATTGCAGACCTCGATAACATTATTTCACTCGGTTTCAGAGGAGAGGCTCTTGCGAGTATATCTGCAGTTTCAAGACTGACAATGGTGACCCGCAGAGCTGAAGACATGTCCGGCGTAAAGCTTGTACTGCACGGGGGCAGAGTCGTTTCCAAAGAAAGGACAGGCTGCAACACAGGAACGACAGTTATTGTAGAAGACCTGTTTTACAACACTCCGGCCAGACGAAAGTTCATGAAGACCGATGCACGTGAAGCGTCATCGATAATAGAGCTGATACAGCAGTATGCGGTGTGCTATGCAGGCATACGTTTCATGATGATAAACAACGGCATGACTCTGTTTACTACAAACGGTGACGGTGATCCGTATGCTGTGATCAGAACGCTGTATCCGTCCATAGCTAAAAACGGTCTGATTCCTGTTGAAAATGAGCATGTTAAAGGCTATGTATCGGATCCGGGAAGTACTATGAGCACAAGAAAGGGCCAGCTTTTCTTCGTTAATGGAAGGCTTGTTTCAAGTGCCGTTATAGAAAAGGCCCTTGACGAAGGTTACCTGGGAAGGATATTCAGCGGTTTTCCGGCAGCTGTCCTCTTCATCGAGGCAGAGCCATGTGATATCGACGTCAATATACACCCGGGCAAGCAGGAAATAAGATTTCTCAGGCAGGACGAAGTCAGAAAAGATATATCGGAAGCTGTCAGCAAAGCTGTAATGACAGACTCAGGTGTTCCTAAAGGTTTTGTAAACAGCATTGAAAAATCTCCTGAAAAACAGTTAAATGATTCTGTTCAGCAAAAGAATGAAACTGAGCAGACTTCAATAAGGGAATTTCTGAAAAGTCTCGACAGGCATGACTCCTATGAAATGCCTGAGGCCGTTGAAACACCGGAGACAGCAGAAGAAACAGCTGTGTATGCTCCTGTTTCTTCACCTGTAAAAACTGAAGCTGAAGTAATACGTAAACCGGCGCTTTTCGATTTTGCAGATCTTGCCTTCAAGGGTTACGTATTCAATACTTATATAATTATGCAGGGAAAAGATGAGCTGTACATTTTTGACCAGCATGCAGCGCACGAACGCATATTTTATGAGAAGTTCATGCGCGGTTACAACAACTCCGCACACTCACCACAGCCCGTTCTCACAGCCTTCACAATCAATGTGAGCAATGATGTATACTCAATGAGCGGAGAGTGGCTCGGCGATCTTATTCGCATGGGCTATGATATAGAAGATTTCGGAGACTGCACATTTATAGTAAGAGGTATCCCTTCGTATATGAGCGTAGGCGAGGCTGAAGGGTTTGCAAGAGGCTACGCTGAAGCAGCAGGGGAGGCCGGTGGCTCCAACAGGGTAGTCATCGACAAGCTGATCACAAAGTCGTGCAAGTCTGCCGTAAAAGCACATGATGTACTTTCAGAACATGAAATCACCGATCTGATGTCAGAACTTGCAAAGTGCGACAATCCGTACTCATGTCCACACGGACGTCCTACATTTATCAGGGTCAGCAGCTATGACATCGAAAGATCGTTCAGGCGGAAATAAAAAATAAAGAAAAAAATGAAAAATACAGTTTATATAATTTCGGGTCCGACTGCATCAGGCAAGAGCCTGATCGCATATTACCTCGCCAAACGTATAAATGGCGAAATAGTAAACTGCGATTCGATCCAGCTTTATAAATACATGGATATCGGAAGTGCCAAACCTTCCGAAAAGGCGATGTCAGAGATAAGGCATCACCTCTATTCTATTGAGGATCCTACGGTCAATATGACAGTTGCCGACTACAGGAAACTCGCGATCGCAGCTATAGACGATATCCTTGCACGCGGCAAAACTCCAATAGTATGCGGCGGTACAGGTCTCTACCTTAACGCTATTCTTTATGATATGGATTTCGGTTCGGCCCCGGACGACCTGGAGCGCAGGCAGGAGCTTGAAGAACTCGCATCGGAGCGGGGCGCACTGTACATGCACAGTTATCTTCAGGGTCTCGATCCGGATGCTGCTTCCAGGATCCATCCTAACAACACGCGCAAAATAATCCGTGCGATAGAAGCGTATGAACATGGAAAAGGGATAAAAGACCTCTCTGAGTGCGAGATCAATCCTGATTACGACTTCCGATTCTATGCTCTTACAATGGATAGAGAATGGCTCTACGAGAGGATCAACCGCAGAGTATCCAGACTGATCTCTGAAGGCCTTGTTGACGAAGTAAGCGGTCTTCTCCGCAGGGGCTATACAGAAGATCTTCCTTCGATGAAAGCTATCGGATACAAGGAGACCATAGGTTTCCTGAACGGTGAGTATGATCTCTTCGATGCTAAGGATCTCATAATGAAGAATACAAGGCACTATGCCAAGAGACAGTATACCTGGCTGAAGAGATACGACTTCGTCGAATGGATAGAGATCAGAAAGGGCGAGACCGTAGGGGAGATAGTCGACCGCATTCTCGGTGAAGATCATAAAGCCGAATATATGTAAATCAGTAATATGGCAAAGACCACATACGACAGCAAGGAATTCAGGTCGCATAACAAGAGCGACAGGCCTGATAATATCGTTAAAAAAGAGAACGATATCTACATGGAATGTGAAGCCATACAACGTGAGCTTCCGAATTTTTTGCGTCCGTATTTTGCATATCTGAAGGGCAATGTACTTCCGATGACAAGGCTGGCATATCTTCATGATGTAAGGTTCTTCATGAACTATCTCATCAAGGAGACAGATCTAACCAAAGCAAGCACACCGAAAGAGATAAAATCTGAGGAACTCAACAATATAGTTGCGGCAGATATCAATCTTTACATCGACTATTGCCGCAAGTACATGGTTGATGACGGCGATACCGTAACGGTCTTCGAGAACAACAACAAATCTCTGGCCCGCAAAAAGTCCTCAGTTTCGGTGCTGTTCAAGCAGCTGTACAGGGACGGAATCGTTGAGAAGAATATCACAGACGGCTTTGATCCTATAAGGGTAGCAAAACCGGGTGAACGAGAGATAAAGGCTCTGCAGGATGACGAGGTAATGATAATGCTCGATGCTGTTACAAACGGCACGGGTCTGACTGATCACGAGCGTACATACTGGGAAAAGACAAAGCTGCGCGACAAGGCAATACTTGTGATGTTCGTTACATACGGACTCAGACTGAGCGAGCTCCAGCAGCTGAATCTTTCTTCTTTTAATTTCTCAAGAGGTGAATTCAAGATTTACCGCAAAAGGGGAAAAGAGTCCATAATGCCGCTGAACCGTTCAGTGGAGATGGTTCTGAATGATTATATCTCCGGCGAGAGAAATACCGTCATACCCGAAAATTCGACCGCTGAGGACGCCCTCTTTCTGTCACTGCAAGGCAAGCGAATTACTGAGCGTGCTATCAGAGAGCTTGTAAAAAAATACACATCCATAGCACTGAATACCAGCAGGCGCGCAGGATACAGTCCTCACAAGCTCAGAGCTACTGCTGCTACATCTCTGATCGGAAGGGGCAATTCGATATATGACGTTGCTGCGTTACTCGATCACGAGCAGGTAACGACTACCCAGCTCTATGCCCAGCACAAGATGAACGTAAAACGTGATCTTGTAAGCGATATGGAATGGGAACTTGAAAGAACAGACGAAGACTGATAATGGATAAATACAACGAATATATAAAAGAACAGTTCAATATAGACGATAAGGTGCTCGCGCTGGTAGATGAAGCTGAAAGCGCTCTTGCAGAACGTTTTGCCGGGATAGATGATATCACGGCAATATGCCAGATGAAGGTTCTCAAGGCATTTCAGGAAAATCATATCAACGCGACTCATTTTGATTGGAGCACAGGCTACGGCTATGATGATGCCGGCAGAGAGGCTGTTGAAAGGGTATATGCTTCAGTTTTCGGGACCGAGGCTGCACTGGTAAGGCCGAATATCGTAAACGGAACCCATGCGATCGCAGCGACTCTGCTTGGTATGCTGCGTCCGGGTGACGAACTCATTGAAGTTACAGGCAAACCGTATGATACACTGCAGACTGTGATCGGCCGGGATGACGGAAGCACTAAGCAGAGAGGAGAAGGAAGTCTTCTTGGCCCTGCCGACTTTAAGGGAACGATAAAAGATTATGGTATAATTTATAAAGAAGTATCTCTTGGCGACGATATGGACGTAGATCTTGACGCCATAAAGAAAGCTGTCACTCCTGAAACCAAAGTCGTAGCCATGCAGCGTTCCACAGGATACGACTGGAGGCCTGCAATATCTATTGAGAGCCTGAAAGCAGTTACTGAGCTGGTCCATGGGATCGATCCGGGTATTATTGTCATGCTCGACAACTGCTACGGTGAATTCGTCGATGCCGTTGAGCCGACTGAATTCGGAGTCGATGTTATGGCAGGCTCTCTTATCAAGAATCCGGGAGGCGGGCTTGCGCTGTCCGGCGGCTACATAGTCGGCAGAGCAGATCTTATAGAGCAGATATCATATCGGCTTACATGCCCGGGTATCGGCGCAGAATGCGGTCTTACTTTCGGACAGAACCGCAATGTTATGCAGGGCCTCTTCATTGCTCCCGGAGTAGTCAATGCGGCTCTGAAAGGCGCTATTCTGGCAGGTACAGTATATGAAAAACTTGGATTTGAGGTAGTACCGGCTCCGGATGCTGAAAGAAGTGATATCATTCAGGCAATCAAATTCCTTACGCCTGAACGCACAGTAGCATTCTGCCAGGCGGTACAGTCTGCATCTCCTATAGATTCGTATGTTTTACCTATGCCGTGGGACATGCCGGGTTATGATGATCAGGTAGTTATGGCAGCCGGGGCGTTCGTTCAGGGTTCATCAATAGAGCTCAGCGCAGACGCTCCGCTCAGAGAACCTTACATCGCATATTTTCAGGGCGGTCTGTCATACTGGCACTCGAGGTTCGGTGTCATAAAGAGCCTTGACACGCTCTATAAAAAAGGTCTTATCACATTATGAGTGATTCCTCAGGAAAAAAGATCATTGCGATACTCAAGCTGATATTGCTCGTTGTTATAATTGCGGGCATACCGGCTTTTCTTTATCTGAGATACGGAAGCGGTATATTCAGCAAGGATACGGCATACAATGTTGTAGAATACCTTCAGCAGAACCGCAGAAACGCAGTCCTTCTTATAATCGGCATACAGGTAATACAGGTCGTTGTCTGCGTACTCCCGGGACAGCCGATACAGTTTGCAGCAAGCTATATGTTCGGAGTGGGAAGGGGATATCTCCTTTCGGTGATCGGTGCTGTTATAGGTACAACTATTTCTTTCTATCTCGCAAAACTTCTCGGAAGTGAAGCGATGCACCTGTTCTTCGGTGAAGAACGAATCAAGGATTACCAGCGCAGACTTAATTCGGGAAAGGGACTGCTTCTTGCATTTCTGATTTATCTTATACCCGGAGTGCCGAAGGATCTCGTATCATATGCGGCAGGGATCTCGGAAATGCGGTTCAGGCCGTTCCTTCTGGTTGCGACAATAGGACGGTCTCCTGCTATGCTCGGAAGCCTCCTGGTTGGTCACTTCTTCGAAAAACAGAACTATACAGCAATAATAATTCTTACAGTGGCAATTGTGCTTATAATGCTTGTATGCTTTATAAAGCGTGATAAGCTCGTAGCTTTTCTCGACATGATCGAAAGAAAGGATGCGGAATCAGAGGTAAAAACAGATGGCTAAAGAAAAGATTCAGAAAACCAATGCCATGAGACTGCTGGACTCAGCAGGTATAAGCTATTCGATGGCAAGCTATGACTACGATGAATCGGATCTGTCCGGTGTACATGCCGCGCAGGAGCTGGGTGTACCGGAAGAGGTCGTGTTCAAGACACTTGTTACACGGGGTGACGGAAATGCGATATTCGTATTCGTTATACCGGTGGCAGAATCCCTTGACCTAAAGAAGGCCGCAAAAGCATCAGGCAACAAGAGCATAGAGATGATACATGTAAAGGAGATCCTTGATATCACCGGATATATCCGCGGAGGATGTTCTCCTATAGGAATGAAAAAAGCTTATCCTACATTCATTGATGAAACGGCGATACTCTTTGAAAAAATCTATTTCTCCGCAGGAAAGAGGGGAGTGCAGATAATTCTGGACCCTGAAGTGCTTGCAGAAGTCAGCAGTGCCGAGTTTGCGGATCTTACAAAGTAGTATTTAATAATCCTTGTATCCCTTTAATTTCAAGGCTTTTCGCATATTGCAGAAGGCCTTTTTTAATATAAAAATATTTTTAGAACTTTTGTTCGTAAAAGTATTGACAGAAAACGAACATGTGTTTATAATCATACATACCGAACAAAGGTTCATAATCATTGTATTGACAGTAGAAAATGGTGGACAAGATGAAAGATAACAGAAGACATCATTATAGAATAGTAAAGCCGTTCAGGTTCTTCCTGTTCGTTGTTATAAGCATCATGATAACCGTATTTGCCGGATACACTGTGATTGGTGCCGGCAATGCCGAGGCTGCTGCTGTAAGGACATATGTCCAGGTCACTATAGATGAAGGCGACAGCCTATGGAGTATTGTAGAGAGATGCAATAAGGATGCCAACATCGATGTTCAGAGCGCCATATACGATGTGTATGAGATCAATGATATCGATGCAGCTGACATCCATCCGGGAGACAAGCTTTTTATCCCGGTATATTAAATAGCTAGAAGCATATGTCGCTTCGACGTATGTCTAGAAGTGTGTTTTATTGACAGATCCGAAGTATTGACGGCATTTGTATCCCGGCGGTCAGGCTTCGGATCTTCAATTGCATAAAATCTATATGTATAGAAAAATCGTTGAAATCAGAGCATTTTTACAAGGTACTGGACATCCAAAGTCTGTAAAAAAATCGCTTAAAACGCAAATTTCGGCCTCGTTTTTTCGGCCTTTTTTGTGTAAAACAGAACGATTGTTTTGATGATCTTTCGAATGTATAAAATGGATGATAATGGGACTTTTAGCTATAGATGGTGGATTAACAGATACGAATTGCGCCTGTGAACAGGTTCAGTGATAATATCAGCAATCAATGTGACATATATTCATACAGCTTCAGATAAATACTATATAAAAGGAATAATACTAATAATATATACGTAGATTTAAGAACAGGAGAGTGAACTGAACTATTCCGAAAAGAAATAATAATAGGAATAATATTAAATTGGTAAATATATGAGCAGGGCTCGTATAGTTGAAATTTCAATAGATACAGCTTAATAAGGTGCATAGCGGCTCCAGGTGTCCAACTATTCCCAAAATTGTGATTTTAGGAATAGTTGAAGAACATGAAAACGGGCTCTGTCAAGAGCCCTCTTCTTGTAATTACACTATTTCACCCTTTTACCAGGTTGTAGCTATATCGATCTGTCTCGGATTTCTTTTTGCAAACCCACCTGTATCACATACTATACCCATACCAAGCGAAGTCTGCACTAGTGAACCTCTAGGTCTCAGGTTCAGATTGGCTGCTACCATGACATAGTTGCCGAACATCTTAACTCCGTCATCACGTACCCAGTATTCATAATCATATCCCATTCTTCGCATGATCCTGACTACGCCGCTCATGTTCAGATTGTAATATGTTTCTTTTCCGGATGGTCCCTGAATCGTTCCCCTTCCCTTTGACAGAGACGGACCTCTGTAAATGTGTTCTTCAAAATAATCGGCAGCATTCTCAGTAAAATCCATTTTATCCACTGAGAAAGACTCTGCAGCAGAAGTAATGAAAGTCGTCGAAAGAGATTTCAGCGAAGCTATCTTAAAAAGCTCCGCTTCTTTTACCCTGTCTTCATGAATATCACTGATACCGTATACCAGATTTGCATTGGCAAGTATCATAACAATGATGTAGAGACTGAGTATAATATTATAGGTTTTCGCTTTGCATCTTTTTCGCAGCGGCTTCTTCATTTATTAAGTATCCTGTGTACCTTGTCGAGCAGTGCTCCCACATAATAGACTCCGACAAGCATTGCAACTGCTATCTGTACAGTAAGGCTCATGACCGGAGTCGTCTTATCAAGATTCATGGTCAGCATCCCTATCGCCCATCCGGTCAGCCATGAAGGCATATGTACGATATTACTGAATTTATTCGATATTACAACAAGAATGAATCCGAATACGGCAAGTGTCAAAAACAGCGTAAGATCGGGATTTAAAGGCGTATGGGCCATAATCTCAAATGCAATCAGTGCCCATATATCACCTGCAAGATATCCTAGAGCGATCTTGTGTGCGTCCTTGAACTTATTTCCGTTTGTAGCGTAGATACCTGCACATATAAGAGCTACAGGTCCTACTGTATTACCGAGATATGGGCTTATAACAGCCCATGCAGGCGGCATTACTGCTATAAGCAGAGCCAAAGTAAGTGTTTCTTTTCTGTTCATTGATACCTTTTTCTACTCACCCGGTCCGGCATTCGATAATTAACTATAACATTATATCGTTTACCGCTTCAGGTGCTACAAAAATATTATACAACATCAGTCAAATCTGTTAAAAAAGCAACGATACACAGCCCGTTTTTATGCAAACAGGCTGTGTATCCTTTGTTTTAGCTTATATAAGCGTTAATCCTCGTACGTTTTGCGAAGAATGTAGAAGCCGTCGCTGTTCGCGTCGATTATGATGTTTCCTCTGTCGTCTACTACGACGTCTTCGGTCATAGCCATCATAGGTCCAGGGAACGGGAAGCACTTCTTTGTAGGGTTCGGAGGTATGAAGTAAGCTTTCTCTTTGATATAGAAAGGATCTGATACATCATATACTCTGAGTCCTGCAGCAAAGTAGCAGTCATAAACGACGTCGGTTCTCTGCTCGAGCCATGGCTTGTTGCTCATAGGCTCGTGTACGTTGTGAGGTCCGAAAGGTCCGCCCTTTGAGCCTTCAGCAAGCATGTAAGTGTTGAAGTTAGGTGCAGGGAAATCTTCCGGAACTTCCGGATAAGGGAATTCTGCTATAAGCACCGGATTTGTCGGGTCGCTTACATCTACCATGTGCAGATTGTTCATTGCCTGAGCCTGCTTCACAACACCGTCCTTGATGAAACCGAATCTCTCTCCTTCGTTTGTAACTACTACGAGATCTCTTCCGACGAGCGGAAGTGCTGTATGAGTCCTTGCTCCTGCAAGTCTGCTCGAGAATGCAGGCATGAACTTCAGATTTCCGAGAGCCTTAGGATGATGAATATCCGAGATATCCAGTACATAGAGACCGTCTCCGCAGTATCCGCAGTAAACCTTGTCCCCTACTACGAACGGAGGGCCGTGCAGCCATCCTTTATCCATGAAGTCAGGATTATGAGGAGCGGAATGATCCACTTCTCTTCCCGGTACTCCGTAAATGTACTGATGAGGTGCCCACCAGCGGCCGACTTCGACTGGATTTGCCGGATCAGCGATGCTGACGATTCTGTAAATAAGTCCTTCGAATTCATCTGCTTCTGATGACAGATGAACATAATCGCCGCCATTATACATGAATCTGTGTACGCCCATCGAATAAGGAACTCCGCAGTCCCAGTATCCGAGATATTCAGGGTTCTCAGGATCATTTTTGAGGTCATAGATCATGATGCCCTGCAGGCTCTTCATCTTTGCGCGGTCTCCTACGAGAACGCTCGGACCGGAACCTGAAGTAAGCGCGAAGATAAGTTTGTCTTCTGCTATCTGCAGCTTAGGTATCGATGTCGTTGGATATTCATCGATATTGAACGGCAGCCACTTCTTAATGAATACAGGGTTCCTCGGGTCTGTGACATCGCTTATCATGATGCCTACGCCGTCAGGACCAGCTGCAAAGCATGCGCCGTAAAGCAGATATCTTCCGGCTTCAGTCCTGTAAAGGGCCATCTGGAACATTCCGCATGTGCCGTCCATGTCGCAGTATGAAAGGACTTCTAGATTCTTTATATATCCGTCATTCCCCTCACCTTTTGAGTAGAAATATTTGCCTTTTGACATTAGTTTTCTCCTTTTATAGGTTAAAGTTACCTCATTGTGATGTAACCGCGGTACTGGGTCAGATTATCGCTTCTGGCGTAGTCTGACAGGAAGATTCCGCTGATACCGTAAGACTTCTTGAGATACGGGAAGTCCTCTGTCTCTGCCCATGCAGGCTTAGCGCACTTTTCAGCTGCTGCAGCTGCCGCGTCGCACCATGCGCTCTGGCACTCGAACCACATCTCTACGATGCGGTCAAAGTCACAACCGTTGACTTCTTTCTTGATTTTGCTTGATACGCAGCGTGTGCATCCTTCATGGGAAGTCCATGCAGGGATGAACTCTTCCTTGAGCCACTTGTCGCCTTCTTCAGCGCTTACGCCTTCAGGATACCTTACCATGAACATCCATCTATAGTTTGGACCATCTTCTACTGTACGGCCTTCGCCCTTGAAGTCCTCTTCCCACCATACAGGTACGAAAGCAAAGATGAACGGAACTGTTCCTGCAGCTTCATCGCCCTTTGTAGCACGCGCGTCGTCTCCCTCAAGGTTAACTTCTTCGGACTTGTCGATTCCGTGGGAATGTCCCATGTCAGGGATGTTGTTCTGCCATACGAGTACGTCTGTCGGAAAGTACTCTGTCAGAACCTTGTGATGATCCTTTGCAAATCCAATGTCGTTAGGATTTGCAAGCCAGTAATGCTCTGTCATCTGCATTCTTACTGTTCCGAATCTTGCTCCGCCCGGAGGTGTCGGAAGTGCAGGATAGAAAGCATACTTGCTTACATAAGGTCCAAACTGAGAGATGCTGTCTGGCACATGATATCTGTAGAGCCAGTTCTCGAGCTTGATTCTGTAATCCTCATGAGCGAGATCTACAAGAATGATACTTCTTACCGGATAAAATTCAGGTCTGTTCATTTTTGAACTCCTTTCGCTATAAAATATGGAGCCGCGCTAAAAGCGGCTCCATTTATTTAACATGCTTACTTAGCTTTCGATGGTGAAGGTGTAGGAGCGATGACGTTTGTGTAATGCTCCTTGCGAGCCTTGAACTCAGGATCCTTGAAGAGGTTCATGAGTCTGCCTTCATTTTCGAAGATGTCCTGTCCGTGCAGTGCCTTGCCGGAGAGGATATCATGAGCATGATGCTCTGTTGCTGGGTCGAACTTGAAGACCATTGCGCCATCCTCAACTACCAGCTCGCCGCGAAGTCCGCAGAGCTCACACTCAGCCTGTGTTGTGCCAGGGAAGATGTAGAAGTTGTTGCCGTGGCAGTGTGGGCATGCACCCTTCTTGCCTTTCCAGAGGTCAACCTTCTCAGAACCCGGGATCATGAGATGGTTGTCGATGATGTACTGAGCTGCCTCAACGAGGTTGCGGGCCATCTCTTTTGTTCTCTCGATCTTGTCATCCTGCATGATAACGTCCTTGCACCATGAGAAGTAATCATTGTCGATAACCTTCCAGCCAGGGCTCATAGCGATCATAGCGTGGTCAGTTTCGCATCTGACAGCCCAGTCAGAACCGCCAATGGCGAGGAAAGAGATTGCCTTCTGCATGAAGTATCTCTCGCTGAGAGGTTCCTTGCCCTGCTCGATCAGTTTTTCATTGAGTCCGAAGAGCATTCCTGTATCATGTCCAGGACCCATTCTGTCGCAGCAGATGTGGAAGAGTCCGGATCCGCCGGATTCATAGATAGGGTCTACGATGAATACGCCGTCTGCCTCTACCATCTTCTCATAGAGAGCTGCAAAGTCGTCTTTTCTTGTGCAGATCATGCCC
>CADCHO010000017.1 GCA_902801255.1 uncultured Eubacteriales bacterium
TCTCGGAACTTTTGCTGATCTCCTCAACTATCATCTGATTATAGTTGCTGTTGTCATTACCGTTTCTGTCAAACATACGCCGATCCTTTCTCTCCTTTTTGAGATAAAACAATAAGGTTAATATATATATTACAGTGATTTATGATCCTGCAAATACAGACTCCTCAACTCACCGGCAAGATAAATCGAGCCGGTCACAAGCACACACTCATAGTTGCCGTCTTTAGAGATCTCATATGCTTCTGCTGCCGAGTCGCAGACGATGCAGCTTTTGCCGCATGCTGCAAACATCTCTCCCAGACGCTCCGGATCTTCTGCCCTTCCGTAATCTACGGCAGCCGTTGCGTAGGTGCAGCCCTTCATATTGCCTGTCAATAATTGTATCATACGAGTGTAATTTTTGTCTTTCATACATCCAAAAATCACAAAAATTCTTTTGATCTTATGTCCGCGTACGAAAGCTGTCAGTGTTTCTGTCAGTGCATCTATCGCATCCGGATTGTGCGCGCCGTCAATTATGAAAAACGGTTCTCCGCTGCCCGCGCTTTCCTCATTCAGGATCTCAAATCTCCCCGGAAGATAAGCATTTGCGAGGCCGATAGTGACAGCTTCATCTGAGACTTCAATGCCTGCCGCTTTTATCGCTTCAGCAGCCGTTGCCGCATTCCTTATCTGATGCTCGCCCTTCATTGACAGCACCATTCCCCTGTATTTGTCATATACAGCAGATACGTCAATGAATTCACAGCCCTTTTCTTCGGCTGTCCTTCTGAAGACATTTTTGACGTTAAGATCAGGTGTCTGGGAAACCACAGGGACTCCCGGTTTTATGATGCCGGCCTTCTCGTGAGCTATTTTGAATATGGTGCTTCCAAGTTCGGCGGTGTGATCGAGTCCTACCTGTGTGATCACGGTAACAAGAGGTCTTTCGAGGGTATTTGTCGAATCCAGCCTGCCTCCCAGCCCGGTCTCGAGCACCACGTAATCAGGGCGCATCTCTGCAAAGTACAGATAAGCTGCTGCTGTATATACCTCGAACACAGTCGCCTTATCCCCGATTGCCCTCACCCTGTCTTTCAGTTCATCGAAATGAGCCTGATCTATCATATGATGAGTGCCGTCCCAAATCTGGACTCTCTCGCATTCGTCTTCAAGATGCGGAGAGGTATACAGGCCGACAGTGAAACCGGCCTCCTCTAATATGGAAGCCGTCATCACCGCGGTCGAACCCTTTCCGTTCGTTCCCGCTATATGGATCGCTCTGAAGTCCGCCTCCGGGTTTCCCAGTGCGGACAGCAGTGCATTCATTCTGTCCAGTCCGTCAAAACTTGCCATTTTATTTCAGTGATTCCAGACGTGCAATGACAGTTGCGAGCATTTCACGATACTTCTCGCCTTTTGCTCTCTCTTCATCAACCAGCTTCTGAGGTGCTTTGGCAACGAAACCCTGATTTGCAAGCTTTTTCTCTACACGCTGTACTTCGCTCTCAAGCCTTGCTTTTTCCTTTGTCAGTCTTTCGATCTCGGCATCTCTGTCTACGAGATCATCAAGTTTAACTGCGATCTCAGCACCGTCAATAACTGCTGTCATAACATCTGACGGCATTTCGAAGTCAGTTCCCCTGATGTCTATGTCTACGACATTTGCAAGCTTTCTGATACGTTCTGCTACCGCTTCGATGTCTGAGCCGAGCGTATCCGTCTTTATGATGAGATTGAGCTTCCTTCCCGGTGCAGCATCGGCTTCAGCACGGATATTACGTACAGCCTTGATCACTGCCATAGCTGTCTCGATCCTGCGTACAGAATCGGAGTAATCCATAGAAGCATCATATACCGGCCATTCAGCCCTTATAAGCATTGCATCGCGGCCTGTCTTATCGCCATCCTGAGGCAGCACACCCCAGATCTCCTCTGTGATGAACGGCATGAACGGATGGAGGAATCTCAGAAGGTCTTTCAGTACTTTTGTAAGTACTGCTCTTGCGACCTTCTTATCCTCTTCATCGTCGCCATAGAGTCTGCCCTTGACCATCTCGATGTACCAGTCACAGTAAACATCCCAGATGAGCTCATAGACTCTCTGTCCCGCAAGACCCAGTTCGAATTTATCGAGCATCTCGGTGATGTATTTTGCTCCTTCATTCGTCATCTGAAGGATCCATTTATCCTCGTCCCTGAGATCTGCCTCTTCATATCCCATAGGCAGCCACTCGCCGGATTCGTCCTGCAGGTTCATTATTGTAAATCTGGAAGCGTTCCAGAGCTTGTTGGCAAAATTACGCGCAGCCTCGATTCTCTTCGGGATATAACGCGTATCATTTCCCGGGGAGATACCCGTGCAGAGCATGAATCTCAGAGCATCAGCTCCGTACTGATCTATCGATTCAAGCGGATCCACGCCGTTTCCGAGAGATTTCGACATCTTACGGCCGAGCTCATCCCTTACCAGCCCATGAACGAAAACATAGTCAAATGGCGCGTCTCCCATGCACTCATAGCCGGAGAATACCATCCTGACTACCCAGAAGAATATGATGTCATATCCTGTTACCAGAACGCTGTTCGGATAGAAGTAGTCAAGAGATTCGGTCTTTTCAGGCCAGCCTAATGTTGAGAACGGCCAGAGTGCCGAGCTGAACCATGTGTCGAGCACGTCTTCATCCTGTGTAAAGTGCCTGCATCCGCACTTAGGGCATACTTCAGGCATTCCGGCTGCAACTACGATCTCACCGCAATCATCACAGTAGTATGCAGGGATCCTGTGTCCCCACCAGAGCTGTCTCGAAATACACCAGTCACGGATCTCATAGAGCCACTTCAGATATACCTTGCTGAATCTTTCAGGAACGAACTTCATACGTCCGGATTCAACAGCTTCGATTGCAGGCTTAGCAAGTTCTTTCATCTTTACGAACCACTGATCGCTCATCATCGGTTCAACTGCGCTGTGGCATCTGTAGCACTTGCCGACCGGGATCACCATGTCTTCAGTCTTGACGAGGAATCCTCCCTCTTCAAGATCTTTTACCCATGCTTTTCTGCACTCGTATCTGTCCATGCCGGCATACTTGCCTGCATATTCGTTCATCGTGGCATCATCATTCATGCACGAGATCATCTCGAGATTATGTCTCTGTCCGACTTCGAAGTCGTTAGGGTCGTGCGCAGGAGTGATCTTTACAGCTCCGGTTCCCTTTTCAGGATCCGGATACTCATCGGCGATAACAGGGATCTCTCTTCCGACTATAGGAAGTATGACAGTCTTGCCAACGAGGTCCTTATATCTTTCATCACTTGGATGGACTGCGATCGCGATATCTCCGAACATTGTCTCAGGTCTGGATGTAGCTACTGTGATGCCTTCGCCTCCGTCCTTAGCCGGGTATCTGAAGTACCAGTATTTTCCGTTCTCATCTTCATGCTCAACTTCTGCATCAGACAGTGAGGTCTTACAGCACGGGCACCAGTTGATGAGGCGGTTTCCCTTGTAGATCCAGCCCTTCTCATATAAATTGATGAAAAATCTTACTACGGCCTTGTTGCATGTCTCGTCCATTGTAAAACGCTCGCGTCTCCAGTCGCAGGAGTCTCCGAGCTTGCGGCACTGCTTTGTGATGCGTCCGCCGTATTCTTTCTTCCATGCCCATGCGTGCTCAAGGAATTCTTCTCTGGTGAAGTCCCTCTTGTCACGGCCGGTCTTCTCTCTCAGCTCATTTGCTACCTTGACCTCTGTAGCGATGCTGGCGTGGTCGGATCCCGGAAGCCATAGAGCACTGTATCCCTGCATCCTTTTCCATCTTGTCAGAACGTCCTGCAGAGTCTGGTCAAGAGCATGTCCCATGTGGAGCTGACCTGTGATATTCGGAGGCGGCATAACGATCGTGAAAGGTTTTTTATCCCTGTCGACCTCTGCATCAAAAGCGCCTTCTGTCTCCCACATCTCATATATGCGGTCCTCAAAATCCTTCGGGTTATAAGTCTTTGCAAGATTCTTCATTGTTGTTACGTTACTCCTTAATAATCGTTGTATTTATTGCCGGTCTTAAGTACTTCATGACGTACTCTCGACATTGTTTCATCCACTTCATGCAGGTTCTCTGCGCATTCCTTCAATGTGTCTACGATCTCCTGCGCCAGATTGCCCTTATTTTTATATCTGAGCTCGTGCTCGAGGCTCGCCCAGGCATCCATCATGACGCTCCTGAACTGTATCTCGACCGGCACCATTTTCCTTTTGTTTACGAGGTATACCGGTACAGCCACAACCACGTGCATGCTGCGGTATCCGCTCTCTTTCGGATTGTCGCAGTAATCCTTGACCCTAATCATCTCGATATCTTCCTGTGAAAGCAGGAGGCTTGACATGGTCGACAGATCCTCTTCATAGTTGCATACGACCCTGATTCCTGCAATATCGAGTATCTCGCGCCTTACCGTATCAAGGTTGTTGAGCGGGTCCTCAATGCCGTACCTCGTAGCCTTTTCTATGATGCTCTCAAATGTTTTGAGCCTTGAGTGTACGTGATGTATCGGCATGTACGAATGCTTCTTGTCAAAGTCATCTGAGAGAATGTCGAGTCTGGTCTTCAGTTCTTTGATGGCTGAGTTGTACAGAAGACTTATCTCGTCGATCGCAGACTGAAGCTCCTCATCAGTGCCCTTAAATCCCGGCATCTTTTCACGTATTCTGTCTGCGTAATAGTATCTGAAACCCATTTCTAACCTTTCTTTGCTGCTTTAATAATGTTACGGAGCAGTATAGCTGTAGTCACTCTTCCTATACCTCCCGGTACCGGTGTGTAGTCAAGATCGCTGATCTCTCCTTTTTCCATGATCTCTTCTATGTCAAGATCGCCGTGCATCTTTCCGTCTCTGCCGGTCCCGGTACCTACATCGAGGATCACCTGTCCGTCTCTGAAAAACCTGCTTCCATAGGCCTGAGTGCGTCCCGTTGCAAGGACTACGATGTCAGCATCCCTGCACGCCTTTATCTGATCTTCTTCAGGGGTGCGGGAGTGGCATACAGTTACAGTGGCATCTGCATTCAGCATCATTATAGCCAGCGGCTTGCCTACTGTAAGGCTTCTGCCAAGTATAGTTACCCTGCGTCCCGCCGGATCTATGCCGTGATAGCGCATAACCTCCATGCAGGCTTCCGCCGTGCAGGCGAAAAAGGCATCATCCTTGCCCGCGAAGAGTTCAGCTATCGAGATATCAGTAATGGCATCTACATCTTTGACCGGATTGAGCATCGTGCGAAGCTTTTCGCTGTTGATACCGTCCGGAAGAGGTCTGAGAAGAATGATGCCATGCACACTTTCATCCTCATTTACGGCCTGCAGCGTTACTTCGATCAGCGTCTGGCCGATATTGCTGGTAAAGTTGATCGCCTGGGTCTCTATACCATAAGCATTGCTCTGCCTGAGTATCGCATTTTCGTAATACTTCTGGCCGTCATCATCCCCGGCTCTTATCACAGCAAGCTTTGGAACTATGCCTTCAGCGGCAAAGCTTTTTACTGACTCCCTGATATAGGCATCTATTTCTTTTTTTACTCCATCGCCGGATAGTTCCCTGAACATTCTGTATATTTATCCCTTCAATTCAAAAATAGCTGTTATGTAAAGTGTTCTTTACGTTATTATACTGCAGATCTTGCTGACCTGAGTTTCTCTGCCTTATCATGCCTGAAATTGACCGTCAGCAGCACTACCAGCGCCACTACGAAAATGATGGTCGACAGCGCAAATAAGCTCGGTCTGATACCTACCTTGACCTCGCTGTAGATAAGCGTTGATATCGTATTTATGCCGGCCCCTCTTGTGAAATAAGTGATTATAAAATCATCCACTGACATCGTAAAACTCAGAAGGAATCCGGACATAATTCCCGGTTTGAGCTCCGGCAGCACTATCTTGCGGAATGCGTATCTCTCTGATGCGCCAAGATCGAGCGCCGCTTCAAACAGTCTGTCCGTGTTTTTGTTCACGCGAGGCCTGACCGACAGTATCACATATGGTATGCAGAAAGTGGCATGGCTGAACAGTATAGTCATGTATCCGCGCGGTGCCCCCACCATAAGGAAGAACAGCATGAGAGCGATACCGGTAACAATGTCGGCATTCAGCATCGGAATGTTATTCAGCCCCAGCAGAACATTCTGTGTACGTGGCTTCATGGCTGCCATTCCCAGCACTGCAAATGTTCCCACAATGGTCGCTATCAGCGCAGCCAGAATGGCGATCGAGAATGTGTTGGCAATAGCTCCCATCATGATCCTGCTTCGGAAGAGTTCCTGATACCAGCGCAGGCTGAAGCCTCCCCATACCGACATCGACTTTGACTCATTGAATGAAAGCACAATGAGCGCAAATATCGGCAGATACAGGAACAGCATAATTATTAAAATGTAGATGCGTCCTAAAGTCTTCTTCATTATTCTCTAAATAAGATTGGCACCGCCGGTTTTGTCAAACTTCTGAAGCATAAGCATGCTCAGGATGATGAATACCATCATTACCAGCGACAGGCCCGAGCCGAGATACCAGTTTGAATTGACCGTAAACTCCTGCTCGATTATGTTTCCTATAAGATTTATTTTTCCTCCGCCCAGCATGTTCGAGATAACGAAGGTCGTCAGTGCAGGTATGAATACCATGGTGATGCCGCTGACTATTCCCGGTACTGAAAGCGGTAATATGACTTTTGTATAAACCTTGCCTTTTGTAGCGCCAAGATCGTATGCAGCCTCTATAAGGTGATTGTCTATCTTGGACACAGTGTTATATATCGGAAGTATCATGAACGGCAAAAAGTCATATACCATGCCGAGCACGATTGCTCCCGGCGTATTCATCATCTCCTGACGCGGAAGTCCTATCGCTGTAATGAGCGCGTTTATCACACCCTGTCTTTCGAGCAGAACCTGCCATGCCATCGTACGCAGCAGGAAGTTCATCCACATAGGTAAAATGATTACAAATATCAGGAATCCCTGTTTGCCGTACTTGCTCTCCCTGAGGATCATAGCCATAGGATATGCAAGCAGAAGACATATAACGGTGCTTATGAAGGCAAGCAAAAGCGACAGGCCAAGCGCCTGCAGGTGATCGCCCCTGAACATTGCCATGACGTTATCAAAAGTAAAGTTCCCCTCTCTGTTCGTAAAGCCATAAAACGCAATAGAAGCGAGCGGGATTATGGTCCCGGCGATTATCCATATTATGAACGGAATTGAATATGATTTCTTTGCTATCATAGATCTAGTTCTATAGCGTGTTCTGCCTCACTCTTAGGCTTGTGCATTATCTGTATGTTCTCAGGATCGACATACATGCCGATCTTCTCTCCTACATCGTGCTGGTCATAGTTCTGCAGCAGCCATTCCACCTTGCCGTGCTCGCTCTGCACCAGCATTTCATAGTGCACGCCTATAAAGAGCTTTGAAACGATGGTCCCGTTCCAGAGTCCTTCTCCATATGGCACTATGTCGATATCTTCAGGCCTTATAACCACATCGACTCTGCGCCTAGGAGGGAATCCTTCCTTAGTTCCGTCGATGCATGGGTAATCGACACCGTCAATGCGTACGACTTTCTCATCCACCATCTGGCCTGAAAGTATGTTGCTGTCGCCTATAAAGTCAGCGACGAAGGCATTTACCGGTTCATCATAGATCTGCTGAGGAGTGCCCTCCTGCTGTATGTAACCCTCATTCATTACCACGACCTTATCAGACATCGTAAGCGCCTCTTCCTGATCGTGTGTAATATAGATGAATGTGATGCCGAGTTCCTTTTTAAGGCGCACCAACTCGTACTCCATCTCCTGACGGAGCTTAAGATCCAGTGCACCCAAAGGCTCATCGAGAAGCAATACTCTCGGTTCATTGACAATAGCTCTTGCCATCGCGATCCTCTGCTGCTGACCGCCCGAGAGCTGGTCTATGCGCCTGTTTTCAAAGCCTTTGAGGTTCACGAGCTTGAGAGCATTCGCAACTTTTTTCTTTATCTCGGCCTCAGGCCTGTTTTTTACCCTAAGACTGAAAGCGATGTTCTCACCCACTGTCATGTGCGGGAACAGCGCGTAATTCTGGAACACTGTATTGACCGGGCGCTGGTTTGCCGGAAGATCCGTGATATCCTTGCCCTCAAAATACACCCTTCCTTCGTCAGGCTTCTCAAAGCCGGCGATTATGCGGAGAGTCGTCGTTTTTCCGCAGCCCGAAGGCCCCAGCAGTGTGACGAATTCATTTTCGTCTACGCTGAGATCGATACCGTTCAGAACTACTGTATCGTCAAAACTCTTTACTATTCCTTCAAGTCTAATCAGTTCTCCCAATGAAGTTTCCCTTTCTTTAAGAAAACGTGTGTCAGCTTATACTATTCTGCTTTGAGGCCGAGTTCGTCGAGTACTCCGAGTATGGATTCCATCTGAGTGCCCTCGTTGAATTCGATTTTTCCCATATCCGCTTCCTGTGAAAGGATCGGATCTATCGGGAGCTGTTCAAGAAGCTTGATCCCGTATTCGGCAGCTACTGCTTTGGCCTGGCTAGGTCCGAACATCTCGATCTTCCGTCCGCAGTCAGGGCAGGTAATATAGCTCATATTCTCAACAAGTCCGAGAACAGGGATGTTCATCAGATTTGCCATTTTGACTGCTTTTCCGACTATCATGGATACGAGATCCTGAGGCGATGTGACAACGATGATGCCGTCGATAGGGATCGACTGGAATACTGTCAGAGGCACGTCGCCTGTCCCAGGAGGCATGTCTATGAAGAGAACGTCAAGATCTCCCCAATACACTTCTGTCCAGAACTGCTCTACAACTCCGCCGATAACAGGGCCTCTCCATACTACAGGGTCAGTCTCGTTCTCAACAAGCAGGTTGATGGACATCAGCTTGATATTCATCGGTGTTTCTTCCGGAAGGATACCGTAATCGCTTCCGTAAGCTTTTGTATGCACTCCGAACATCTTTGGGATCGAAGGTCCTGTGATATCCGCATCCATGATGCCTGTCCTGAATCCGTCCCTGGTAGCAGCGAGTGCCGAAAGAGCTGTAACCATCGACTTTCCGACTCCGCCCTTGCCCGAAACTACACCTATCACCTTTTTGACAGAGCTGTATGGATTGAGCTGTGCTTTCTGGATACCGCCTTCTCTTGATGCGCAGTCTGCACCGCAGGTGCTGCAGTCATGTGTGCAGTCCTCCGGAGCTGCTCCGCCTTCATGTCCGCCCTCATGCATGCAAAAGTTTCTGTACTTGTTGATCATTTCATTCCTCCAAAATGTTTTTTTATTCTGCAGCAAGCGCTTTCATCTCGCTCATCATGCCGCCGAAAATGGCATCCTGCAGTTCTTCATTTTCTTTTATGTTTGCGATCCACTCCCCATTATTCAGCGGATCGATACATACTATCTGTATAGTTTTTATATAGTCTTTTTCCACCGGTGAATTGAGTCTTGCGAACAGCAGCTCATAAAAAACTGTAAGATCATCCGGTTTTGCTTCTTCATTTGCCTTCAGATACTCGGTCCATGCCGCAAGATACTCTCTTCCGAAGTCACAGGTCTTTATCTTTACATTAACAAGAGTATGACCATCGTCTTCCTCACTGCCGGTGATCTGAAAGTCAAATCCTTTGAGTTTTTTCATGAATCCGTCAAAGTTTTTTCTGCCTTCATCTGACAGGGAATCTCTGAGATTTATTACTTCACTGCCTAAAGTATCCGACTCCTGAAGCGCTTTGAGCTCTTTTGACACTTTTTTTTCTGCATCATTCATCGAGCTGCATCCTGCAAGCATCAGCAAACACAGCAAGACAGCGAGCCCTGCCGCAATTGTCTTTATTATATGTGTGTTTACCAATAACTTTTCTCTGCTTCTCATCTTTTTTACTTTACTGTGCTTCTTTTTTCTCCGTCGAATACTGTAATTCCGGCTTTATCCATGGCCGGAAGGAATTCGGCAGCATACTTTCTTGATGTACCGAGTCTGTCTCTGTACTCCGCGAGAGTGAAATCTCCTTCAATTTTTCTTGCTGCATCGACAGCCTGATTCCAGGCATTCATATCGATGTAGTAAGACGGATTGACCTTATATATCACCCCTTCTGACTCAAGATCTTCGAGTATGGCCCTTACTATCCTGCCGTCTTTGTAAAGAGCAAAAATATCGTCATTTTTTATCATCTCAATGCCTGCACCGGTGTACATAGCTTTGATTTTCTCTTTCAGCGCCTTCTGCTCGTCAGTGTATTCAATGCTGAATCCGCTGATGGCAATGCTTTTTCCTCTGTCTTCGATGAACCCCAGTGTTAACAGGTACTTAAGAACTGCCTGTACGAGCCTGTCATCATCGGTGAACCATCTCTCCTTAAGTCTTGAAAGGAGCTCCTGACGCGGTATCCCGTCAGCGAGCGGATTATCCGCGTGATAATCATTTATGATTCTCTCAGTGTCTTCCTTGAGGCGGGTGAATTTGGAGTCACTCAGGATCGTGTCATCAGGCAGTACCACCAATGACCCGTCCGCTATGCCGCCCTCTGCTGCTGATGACATTTCGTGATCGAGCAGTCCCAGTTCAGAAGCAAGTTCTTTCTGTTTTACGAATCGCCTTTCACATGACTTAGCGTAGATGACCTCGCTGATGGAGCCATTTGAGAGAACATCCATGCCTGAGAGGATCTCCGGTTTGTTTCTTTTATGTTTTGCAGGAAGCGCATCGATTATGCGGCCTCCCCCTATAGTTATTATTGGCGAGTAGAACCTTATGATAAATCTGTCTCCGCGCCTTACGGCAGCCGGTTCCTCCAGCCTCAGCTGTGCATAGGCCGTCTCACCTGCCGAAAGTGCATCTCTGTCGAGGAGTATGACTTTGCACAGCACTTCATCGGAACCGCAGTACAGATGCACCCTGCTGTTATTAAGCACTACTCTGTCCGTAGAACTGAATACGCTCAGCTCTGCATCTATCATATTGGTGACTGTCACCGCGTCAGTATACGCAACTACGTCGCCTCTGTCGATATCTTCTTTTGAAACACCGGACAGGTTTATGGCAGTCCTCTGACCGGCGACCGCTATATCTGTATCTTTTCCGTATGTTTGTATGCCTCTTACCTTTGCTTTGGTACCTTCAGGATAGATGAACACATCATCGCCCGTCCTTACATTGCCGTCCATCAGGGTACCGGTCACGACTGTGCCGAACCCCTGCATAGTGAACACCCTGTCGACCGGAAGTCTGAAAAGCTCCTTTTCTTCGCGGCGCTTGTTTTCTCTGTCGCATTTAGCAATGATCGCTGATTTGAGCTCATCTATACCTTCGCCCGTAACAGCACTTACCGGTATGACCGGCTTTCCTTCAAGGAATGACCCCCTGAAATAATCATTGACTTCTTCGAGAAGCATTTCGAGCCACTCTTCCTCTACCATGTCCGTCTTTGTTACGGCTATTATGCCGTCATCTATTCCAAGCGAGTTCAGGATCTCAAAATGTTCTCTGGTCTGAGGCATTATGCCTTCATCGGCAGCAACTACAAAGAGAACGAAGTCGATTCCTCCGATACCGGCAAGCATGTGCTTTATAAATTTTTCATGCCCCGGAACATCGATGACTCCGATGTTGTATCCGGCATCATTCGGAATGTGAGCAAAGCCGAGCTCGATAGTGATGCCGCGTTTTTTCTCCTCTGTGAGCCTGTCAGTGTCGATACCGCTGAGCGCTTTGATCAGCGTTGTTTTACCATGATCGACATGGCCGGCTGTGCCGATTATTATGTTTTTCATTCTTACTTTCTGAGCGCCTCTGCCACTGTCTCTATCTCGTCATCCGCTATGGTGCGGACGCAAAGCAGAAGCCTGTCTTCATTTATTCTGGCAATCACCGGTATATCTGCCTTGCGGAGTTTTCTCTCCGTTCTGTCCGCCGACTTGTTGCCGACTCTGACGGATACGGCCCAGCCCGGTAACCTGACCATAGGTGCAGAACCGCCGCCGATCTGATCCTCAACAGGCACGATCTCCAGTGAGATGGACGGATCCACCCTCTTGATGGCATCGGCGAGGCTCTCAGCCTTTTTCCGCATCTCCTGATTAGATGCGGATATCATTCTAAGCACCGGTATGTCTCTGAGAGCAGTCTTGCGGTCTCTGTATTTCATCAGCGTCGCCTCAAGAGCTGCAAAGGTCATCTTGTCTACCCTCATGGCTCTCGCGAGCGGATGCTTTTTCATTGCCTTGATGTATTTTTTCTTTCCTACGATTATGCCTGCCTGAGGTCCTCCCAGAAGCTTGTCGCCGCTGAAAAGCATCACATCTATGCCGGTTGCAAGCGATGCCGGGATATTAGGCTCATTGAGCCCGAATTCAGACATGTCGAGCATAAGGCCGTTGCCCATGTCAAAGATGACAGGAAGGTCGTGTTTTTTACCGATATCCACGAGTTCTTCGAGCGTAGCTTCTTCTGTAAACCCAACTATATCGTAGTTGGATTTATGCACCTTCATGAGAGCTCCGGTCTCGAAGTGTTTGCCATGGCGCGGATCCGCATCATACCAGTCGCCCTTCTCCAGCATGGCACGCGTCATAATGGCATTTTCATAATCTGACGCCTTTGTTTTATTGCTTGTGCCTACTTCCTGAAGGAACGCTCCGGACTGCATCATGATGTCAGGGATCCTGAATGCTCCGCCGATCTCTACAAGCTCGCCTCTGGAGACCACGATCTCCTTTCCTTTACCAAGAGTAGCAAGCACTATCATAGTGGCGGCAGCATTGTTGTTTACTACCATTGCATCTTCAGCTCCGGTTAGCCGGGCAATCAGGTCACCCACCAGATCATGGCGTGAGCCGCGCTTGCCCTTCGGCACGTTGTATTCAAGGTCGGAATAGCCCTTTGACACTCTCGCGACATTCTCTACAGCATCCCTGCAAAGAGGCGCCCTTCCGAGATTCGTGTGAAGTATGGTTCCGGTCGCATTTATGAGCGGATAAAGATTGAGTTCTTCCTCCCGGAAGATCCTTGCTTCAGCAGCCTCTGCGACAGCTCCGGTTTCAAGTACGGATGCATCGAAGTTCTCTGCCTCTCCATCTTTGAGATCCAGAATAGATGCCCTCAGAGCTGCGATAACGGCGCGGACAGCATCCGTTACAAGAAGATCCCCTTTCTCTTCTGACAATACAACAAGAGACTCCTGCTTCATCACTTCGTCGATCTTAGGGAGTCCTCTCAATAATTCTTTCTTTGTCATGGCATCCGACCTCCGTAATCTATTTGGCGGGAGTACGTGGGAATCGAACCCACCCGGGAGGCTACTAACCCCCTGCAAACGGTTTTGAAGACCGCGAGGCACACCAGCACCTATCTACCCCCAGGTCGCGGTGAAACCAGCACTCCAGATGTGCTGACCGCACTCAAAAAATTGTATCAAAAAAGCGCCGCTGTATCAATACCGCGGCGCTCATTTTACACAGTTTCAGATGAACCATTCTATTGAATCATCAGGGTCCAGCTGGTCGGTCGACATTGCCTGTCCACTCGGCTTTGTCACTATTGATACTCCAGGGTCCAGCGAGTGTGTGAGCCATACGTTACCGCCGACAACGCAGTCATCACCGATCCTGGTATCACCACCGAGTATCGTAGCTCCGGCATAGATGACGACCCTGTCGCCTATATCAGGATGACGTTTGATACCCTTGACAGGTGCCCCGTCGGGTCCGACCGGGAAGCTCTTCGCACCAAGTGTTACATGCTGATACAGCTTTACATGTTCGCCGATAGTAGTTGTTTCACCAATGACGACGCCCGTACCGTGATCGATAAAGAAATATTTCCCGATCTTTGCGCCCGGATGAATATCTATACCTGTGACCTCATGAGCCTGTTCTGTCATGACCCTCGGGATCATCGGGACTCCCAGCTCATACAGTCTGTGAGCGATCCTGTATGTGAATATCGCAATAAATGCCGGATATGTCATTATGACCTCATCAAGGCTCTTCGCCGCAGGGTCCCCGACATACCCCGCCTGAACATCTGTCTTGAGTACCTCAAGGATATCAGGCAATGAATTTATAAGCGCTTCGGCCTTTTCTGCCGCCTCTTCAGGATCCTTGTAGACCAGTTCGAGCGTCAGTGCAAGAGCATCGTAAGCCCTCATCAGCTCATATGTCCTTTTCTCAGTTTCAGCGAACCTTGCGCGCGATTTACCGAAATGATATGGGAACATTGCCCTTCTCAGGTGGTCCAGCGCTTCTGCGACTTTCTCCTGCATGCCAAGCAGATGACCGTCGATTGGCCTGGTGTCTATCTCCGTCATTCGCGCTGCAAGTTCTTCGAGGTGGGCGGCTTTAACACCCTGATTCTCTATCGTCATGTTCTCTCCCCGTGTTCCTTATCTTTTCTGATTCTAGGCCTTAGCTTCATTCAGAGCCTGCCTGAGTGCCTTGCTGAGCTGATCCGGACATGAAGTATCTTTAAATCCGCATCTGGTCCCCTCAAGTTTTTCTATCACCTCTTCAGCATTCATTCCTTTGATGAGCTTGGAGATGCCGCTCAGATTACCATTGCAGCCGCCTGTAAAAACGACATCCTTAATGATTTCACCCTCAAGCTCTATCTCGATCATCATCGAGCAAACGCCCTCAGGATAAAAAGTAAACATTTTCGACATTATACGTCCTCTATCTAATTTATTTACAGTCCGATTTCATCGGCAATCTCTCTCATTGCCTCAAGCGAGACATCTACGAACTCGTCCCACTCCATGCCTGCCTTTTCGATCAGGCTCATAAACTGCCTGTTAGCACCTGCGGCAAAACGTGTCTCTTTGAATCTCTTGTTAACTGATTTATGTTTTACACTTGCAATCTTTTTGTCCGGATAGATCTGTGCGATTGCTTTCAGGAATCCTGACATCGGGTCTGCAGCTATGAGTGCATATTCGAGCTGGGTTTCAGGGTTTTTGCCGCATGCCGGGTTGTGTGACATGATAGCATTCTCCATGACCGGATCTCCGAAGCCCTCTTCCCTGAGGATCTTTGCGGAGGTTGGACCGTGAGTTCCGAAATCGTCTCTCCACGGAGCAGTCTCTTCATCGAGGTCGTGCAGCAGTCCGCAGATGCCCCAGTATTCGACATCATCCGGTGCCAGTTTCTTTGCAAGTCCTCTCATTATAGCTTCAACAGCATAGCTGTGAGTTATGTAATTTTCACCTTTAACGTATTTGTGCAGGAGCTCATTAGCCTGCTCTCTAGTAAGTTTTGCTTCCATTTGGGGTTATTATCTCCTTTAACTGATTAATAGTGCTTTTTATATCTCAATCGCCATGTCTACTACTTCAGCGAAAGTATCTTTTATACGCATGGCAGCTTCAGTGACTTCCGCACCGGTCAGCGGCTTATCCAGCACTCCGGCAGCCATGTTCGACAGGAACGATATGCCTATTATTTCGCGTCCTGCGTGATTTGCAATGATCGCTTCAGGAACAGTTGACATCCCTGCAGCATCTGCGCCGATCGCTCTGGCAAATCTGATCTCAGCAGGTGTCTCAAAGCTCGGGCCTGTAAACATCGCGTAAACTCCCTCGCGAAGCTGTATTCCCTTTTCGGACGCCGCTTTTTTGAGTTTTTCTCTTAGCTCCTTGTTATATGTATAAGTCATATCAGGGAACCTCGGGCCGAACTCATCCAGATTCTTTCCTATAAGCGGATTATTGCCTGAAAGGTTGATGTGGTCACTTATGAGCATGAGCTCCCCGGCATTCCAGTCAGTATTGACACATCCGGCTGCATTCGTGATGATGAAGCGTTTCACTCCCAGCGACACCATGACTCTTGCAGGAAACGCCGTCTTGTCCATGTCACGGTTCTCATAGTAATGGAACCTTCCTGCCATTATGATGATCCTTTTGCCCTTGTACTCTCCGTAAACCACCTGTCCTCTATGGTCGGAGACCAGGCCGGCCTCCATGTGAGGCACGTCGTTATATGAAATTATAAGCGGATTTTTTATTCTGTCAGCGAAGTCATTCAGTCCCGATCCGAGAATGATGCCGATTTCAGGTTTAAGTACACCTTTGCCGTAAAGATAAACTGCAGCTTCTCTTACGCGCTCACTAAGTGGTCTTATCTTATCTGCTGCCATTTGTCTCCCTCCCACTCATTTCAATGATCCGGCAACCAGCTCGCGCGCTTCGGCAATACTTATTCCGTGTTCGCGGGCTATGCGGGCCAAATCTTCATATTCCAGCTTGTACCTGTCTGTACCGTATCCACTTACCCTTTTGCATCTGACAGTACCGTAAACAGTATCAAGGATTTCTTCTCTCCGCTCCAGGATATACCTTTCAGATATGAGTTCGCGGATACCGATCGTCGTAGTGTATTTGAATATCAGGCGCACAAAGCGCTCCTTCTCGGCCTCTTCATCAGAGCACATGACAGTCAGCAGAGTAGCAGGCCTGCCTTTCTTCATCTGGACCGGTGTAAGTGTAACGTCTTTTGCACCCTCTTCCATCAGCCTTTCGGCAGCGAAAGCAAGTTCCTCGGCCGTCATGTCATCTATATTGCATTCAAATTCACATATCCTGTCTTTCATTTGCTAATAAATCTGCTTTTGCAGGTGCGAAAGTATCTTGACCTTTATAACGTCAAATACTACATCGTTCATGCCGCTGTTCAGCACGATATCCGCAAGATACTTTGTAGGCTCAACGTAAATATAGTGCATAGGCTTGACCGTGGTCAGATACTGCTGGGCTATACCCTCAACATCTCTGCCGCGGTACTTTACGTCACGTATCACACGGCGGAGTATCCTCTCATCGGCATCCGCCTCTACATAGATCTTTATATCCAGAAGATCTCTGAGCTCCTCGTTCTGGAGCACCATGATGCCCTCAACTATGATAACCGGTGACGGCTTTATCGTAACAGTCTCATTGCTCCTGTTGTGGATGGTATAGTCATATACAGGACACTCTACAGATTCGCCGTTTCTGAGCTTTCTGAGGTGCTCGATAAACAGGTCTGTTTCGAAAGCATCCGGATGGTCGTAGTTGATGAGCTTGCGCTGCTCGAACGGTATATCGTCGTGAGCCCTGTAGTAGTTGTCATAATATATGACAGTGACGCGGTCGCCGAACTCATCTTTGATGCGGTTTGTAAAAGTTGATTTGCCGGAACCGGTTCCGCCGGCAACGCCTATAATCAAGCAATCCATCAGGATATCCCTCCGATTTTAAACACAAAAAATGACGAAAGCCCATACCTGTTTAATAATATAATTTTGAGGCGGCTCCGGTCAATGATTATGGGCGAATCAGCCTGATATACGCGGGCTCCCGTCTATATTTACTTCATCATAGAGCTCTGACAGTGCGCCCTTTATCTCTCCTTCACGTCTGAACGCCTCAGCGAGCTGATCCGAGGTGAACTGACAAAGAGCGTTGTTTCCTCTCATCCTCACTCTGAAATCTCTGAATCCCATGTCAAACAAGATGCTCTCTGCATTTTCTGTGATTGCGAGCTTTTCCTCAGTGATTTTTTCTCCGGTAAGGATGCGTGTAGCGAGGCACGCGTAAGCAGGCTTGTTCCAGGTCGGCAGGCCTGCCTCTTTCGATGCTTTTCTTATATCCTGTTTCGTCAGTCCGCACGCCCTGAGAGGAGACATTATGCCATACTCTGCAAGCGCTTTAAATCCCGGCCTGTCATCGGCATCATCTGAAGCATTCGTTCCGTCGCATACGATGTCATATCCGTCATCCGCTGCAGCTTTGATTATGGAACTCATTATATGCTGTTTGCAGTAGTAGCATCGGTTCCCGGGATTTGCCGTTACTTTTTCATCGGAAAGAACATCAGCGTTTATCACGCGAAGCGGACAGCCGACCATGCCTGCTACCGCTTTCGCATCTTCAAATTCAAACTCCGGCTGAAATGCTGATTTCATATAGTAAGCCTTAACATCCGCTCCTGCTTTTACTGCAGCATAAAGCAAATACGCAGAATCGACGCCTCCGGAAAAAGCGATTGCGAGCTTTCTGTTCACTTCAAAAAATTCTTCAATCGTCATGTATTATACCCCTGTTTTACCCTTCTTCTCCGCCGGAATGTCCTTTGATCACTTCCTCGATTTCTTTCCAGCATATCGATCAGAATGATCAAACTTCTTCCTCTCTGATTTGTTCCTTTAAAGTTATTACCGACCAGGCTTTGATCAGTTTTTCCAGCGTCCACTGTGCATTCGCCGGACTTGTCGACGGCAGGCATATTGCCTCACGGCCGGTCTGCGGCTCAATATATTTGCAGTATAGCTCATGAGATTTGCGCCCGTTGCAGCAGATCCGTTCTATATTGCAGTTATCCAGTATTATGCTTATGTCATTGGCGCGGGCATTTTTTATGCTTGCGTCAGAGGAGCCTGTGATCTCACAGCTTGCGATCGAATCCCACAGCGCTAAGCCATTGTTAAGTATGAGCTGCTTTTTCTCTTCTATGCTCTGAGGAACGGGCTGCCCGAATACGGCTGCTACGACCTTCCAGAATCTGTTCTGCGGATGACCATAAAAAAAATGCTGTTCCCTCGATTTAACAGATGGAAACGAACCGAGTATCAGGACCCGGCTTCTATTGTTGTACAATGGTCCGAATGGATGCTGTAAGCTGCTCATATAACACCTGCCTCACAAGTACTGTAACGCACATATGATACCATAAATAGTATCATTTTGTTCACAACAGCATACAAAACGCTCGATTATTGTTAACCTACACAAAAAATCAAGAGTTTTTTTGTATTCTTTTAATACATTAAGTTTTTCCAAAAAGTATTGCATTTTGTTTTTATATCAGTACAATAAAGACAACAAGAGAGAAAAAGAGCCGGACGGAAGTAAAAAGAAAACGAAGTCAAAGAAGTGATCCGGCAAAAGAAAAGCGCGCAGCGCGCAGAATATAGGAGGACAGACCAATGGGAGCATTTGAGAAAGGGGCTGTTCCGCTATAGAGACACTGCAAGGCAGGCCGACTTACAGGCAACCCGGAGGTGACGAATAACGGGACACCAAATCATTATCAGCAGATGTGATCGCGGGGCAGCCTGGAAAACCAACTTAAAGAAATCTTTCGAAGCTGTATTGAAGATATGTACAGCGGAGACACAACAGAATATATGATGTTTCGAGGGACGGGTAAAATCCGTCCCCTTATTGTTGTTCCAAAAGCAATGCCCCGCTGCCTTTGCAGCGGGGCTGTTTAATGCATTTCCTGTTCAATCACAAGTTTATTCTTCGATGAGGAGCTCTGCGATCTGTACTGCGTTTGTTGCAGCGCCTTTGCGCACCTGGTCACCGCAGCACCAGAGGTTGATGCCGTTCTCGTTAACGAGGTCGCGGCGGATCCTGCCGACATAGACTATATCCTGGTTGGATGTCAGGATCGGCATCGGATAGATCTTCTCGGACGGCTCATCATACAGTCTGCATCCCGGAGCCTGCTTAATGGCAGCTCTTACTTCAGAAAGATCAAGCTTCTTTTCCGTGATAACATCTATCGATACGGCATGTGATCTTTCTACAGGAACTCTTACGCATGTGCAGCTGACCTTGAGATCAGGCAGGTGCATGATCTTGCGTCCCTCGTTCTGCAGTTTCATCTCTTCGGATGAGTACAGATTCTCGCCGAATCCGCCAATCTGAGGGATAACGTTGTATGCGATCTGGTACTGGAATACCTTCGGCTCAATGTCTGCTCCGTATGAGTTGCCTTCGCCGCCTGCTGCCCTTGCCTTCAGAACAGCTTCGGACTGATCGTACATCTCTACAGGACCTGCAGCACCTGCACCGCTTGTAGCCTGATACGACGAAGCATAAATGCCTTCGATCTTTGACAGCTTGTTGATCGCGTTGATCGCAACCAGCGAGATGATAGTTGTGCAGTTTGGATTACTTATGATTCCATTGTTCCATTCAACATCTTCAGGGTTGATCTCCGGAACCACCAGAGGAACGTCATCATACAGTCTGAATGCTGATGAATTGTCAACGAATACCGCTCCGGCCGCCTTGATGTGAGGAGCCATTGCTTCTGCTATATCATTTTCAGATGCACCAAGCACGATGTCGAGTCCATCGAAAGCAGTCTCACATGTCCTCTTGATAGTGATATCACCAAAAGGTGTGCTGAGGACCTTGCCTTCAGATCTTTCACTTGCCAGACATCTGAGCTCGCCTACAGGGAAGTTTCTCTCTGCGAGGACCTTGATCATCTGCTGTCCGACTGCTCCGGTTGCACCCATTACTCCAACGTTGTACTTCTTCATGTCTACCCTTCCTTTTCCTTGTTACTTCCTATATTTACATTATTATTTCGCAAAGCTGTCATAGAGCACGCGTATCGTCTTGTTAAAGTCTTCATCATAGACTCCTACCATGATGTTGATCTCGTCAGCGCACTGCTCTATCGTTCTGATATTGATTTTATTATCTCCGAGAGTCTTGAAGATCTTACCTGAAATACCTGTTCTGTAAGCCATCTGCCGTCCCACGATCGCTATCAGACTGACTCCCTCAGTGAGCGTGCAGTTGTCGATGCTCTCAAACTCTGAAAGTTCCTGCATGAGCTCATGCTTTCTGCCTCCGAGGCTGCTGCTCGGGAATACAACAGAAAAGCTGTCTACACCGCTAGGTATCTGTTCTACCGGGATCTCATAATCAGCGAATACCTCGAGCACCTCTCTCAGCAGTCCGAGCTTCTCCTCTCCTATCCTGCTCTTATAGATGCTGATGATCGAGAAGTTGCGCTTTCCGGCTATTCCGGTTATGAACCTTTCGGTTTCCTCCTTAAGTTCATCGTCGAAATGCTCCCTGATAATAGTGCCAGGATCGTCAGGAGCGTTCGTGTTGCGGATATTGACAGGAATGTCTCTTATCCTTACAGGGAACACCGTATCCTCATGCAGTACGGATGCGCCCATGTAGCTGAGCTCTCTCAGCTCGTCATATGTAACTCTTGCAATGGTCTTCGGATTCTCAACGATCCTCGGATCAGTCATGAGGATGCCTGACACGTCTGTCCAGTTTTCATATACGTCAGCGCCAAGATATGCTGCCGCAAGAGCTCCTGTTATGTCAGATCCACCCCTCGGGAATACACGTATTTCACCGTTTGGCATTGCTCCGTAGAATCCCGGAGTTACGATCCTGCCGTATTCATTCTTTAGCTTCCTGAGCTTTTCTTCTGACTTTTCCGCGTTCACCTTTCCGTTGTACTCGAAGCAAAGCCAGTCGACAGCGTCAACAAACTGATATCCGAGATACTTCGCCATCAGTAATGCGCTGAAATACTCTCCTCTTGAGGCTATGAAATCTACCGGTGTCTTTTTGTTTATACCGGCAAATGTTTCGTCTACTATAGACTCAATGTTGATCTCAATCCCGCAGCCTTTTCTTATCTCAGAGTATCTCTTCTTTATCATTGAGAGGACCCCGTCATGCGCTACTCCATAGCGGAGATGAGCGTGGGTCAGATAGAGCAGGTCTGTTATCTTATTATCCTCACTGTCCCGCTTTCCCGGTGCCGATACTATGACCACCTCGCGGGAGCTGTCAGATTCTACGATCTCTTTTACCTTGGCGAACTGTGAGCTGTCTGCCAGACTTGATCCTCCGAATTTCAGTACTTTTAACATTTATCCTTTTCCCTTCCTTTTTATTCATCAAGTGCAGCAAAGAACATCTCCTTGCCCCTTTCCTTCCGGTGATGTCCCATCTCATGCATCTTCTCTACCGGGATCGGCTTTGAGATGCAGTAATAAATACCGTCCTTTTCTTCATAAGTGTCCACGAGCGGTTCCATGTGTTCGCACATGCGGTCATGCCTTATGTAATATCTGTGTATGGCATTGCTGTTGTCTGCCTTCAGTACTTTTGTGCTTTTGCTGATGTACTGTTCTTTATTGTCGCGAATGTCGATCACATCCTGTATAACAGACTGTCCTGTCGGCATCATGCCTGCGCCCTGTCCGTAGAAGCTCTGTGTGCCGATATATTTTGCAGTCAGCGTGATCATATTGTTATTCAGCTTCACGTTTGCCTCAAGCGAGTCTGCCGAAAATGCAGTCGGTTCTACATAAACTTCTACAGCACCGTTCTTTTTCTCCGCCTTCATCATCAGCTTGCACGCAAGACCTTTTGATTTCAGATATGCGATATCACAGGCCTGTATGGTATCTATTCCGTAACAGAGCACATCCTCTTCCTTTACGACTGCATCGAAGGCAAGATTTGTGCTTATTACTGTCTTTCTCAGTGTATCAGTACCCTCAATATCTGCTGACGGATCAGATTCAGCGTAGCCGATCTCCTGCGCTATCTTAAGCATCTCACCGAAATCAGCTCCCTTATCATACATTGCATCGAGAATGTAGTTGCACGTCCCGTTCACAATGCCCTTTACCTGAAGTATCTCATCACAGCGCTTAGTCCTCAGAAGATTGAAAAGCCATGGAATACCGCCTCCTACAGTAGATGTGAATCTCAGTTTGACGCCGTTTGCCTCGGCCTCCTCCATGAGCTCACTGTAGCAGGCACTGATAAGATTCTTGTTAGGAGTCACCACATGTTTTCCTGCTCTGAGGCATTTCAGCACATACTCTCTTGCAGGCTCTACACCGCCCATGGATTCCACTACGAGTTCGATATCCGGATCTCCGGCAATATCGTCAATATCAGGCGTTATAATGCTGTTCAAAAATTCATATCCTTCTCTGCCGTGTCTTGCAAGTATCTTTACTACTTCTATGCCGCCGGCTATCCTCGCTGATTCATAAGCGCCGCTTCCGACGGTTCCGAAACCCATTATAGCGATTTTCATCTAAAGCTCCTCCAACGTATATTCTTTAGCGATTCTGCGTTTTGTATGGAAAAACATGCAACTTGTTTTGCCGTTATTATTCATCAAATTGTTTTATTTTTTGTTCAATATTACAATTTTTCTTGAAATTCTTTGTCGCATTCCGTGACAGGAGGACAAATACTTTGTCTGTGTCCGTAATGCGAAAACACTTGTCTTTATGACAGGAGTAATGTATCATAATCATTGTCGTAATTCAACAATTTGTTACTAATCAGGGGTTCTGCCCCTTATAGTGTGAAAGGCAATAAAAATGATCGAATATGTAAGTACAAGAAACCCATCAATCAGAGTCAGATCGAGCAAGGCCATCCTTGACGGCCAGGCTGATGGAGGCGGACTTTACGTTCCATCCGATCTTGATCTGGTAAAGACTGATTATCACGATATTATAAAAGGCGATTTCAGGAGCATGGCGAAGGCTGTCTGGAACATCTTCTTTGACGACTACGGTGAAGGCCTCATTGATGAACTTGTCGAAAGGAGCTATAAAAACAAATTTGCTTCCGATGACATCACACCGCTGGTCAGTACACACAGCAGCAAGCATGAAGCCTGTGTATTGGAGCTTTACCACGGACCTACATCGGCTTTCAAGGATGTAGCACTCTCTGCCCTGCCTAATCTGATGAGCGCAGCACGCAGCATGAATGATTTCAGTGATGACATTATGATCCTGACAGCTACATCCGGCGATACGGGAAGCGCAGCTATTCAGGGGTTCCGTGACGTTCCGGGTACAGGCATCATAGTTTTCTATCCGCATGGCGGCGTTTCTGATACACAAAGGCTGCAGATGGTGACTCCTGACAGCCCGAATGTCACAGCCTGTGCTATACGCGGCAATTTTGACGATGCGCAGACGGGAGTAAAACGTCTTTTCAGAGAGATACCGAAGCCGGTCAAAGGGGTATCGCTTTCCAGTGCCAATTCGATAAACATCGGAAGGCTTGTTCCACAGATCGTTTACTACTTTTCGGCATATGCTCAGCTGCTGAATGCGGGAGCTATAGCTGATGGTGATAAAATAGATTTTGTAGTACCTACAGGCAACTTCGGCGATATCATGGCCGGATGGTATGCACTTAAGATGGGGCTTCCGATCCGCAGACTCGTATGCGCTTCCAACAAGAACGACGTGCTGACCGAGTTCCTCAATACAGGTCATTATGACAGGAAGCGTGAGTTCTACAAAACCACCTCTCCTTCCATGGACATCCTCGTGTCGAGCAACCTTGAACGTCTGCTCTATTATATCTGCGGCCCTGAGCACACAGTTGAGTATATGAAACAGCTCGAGCAGACCGGAGAATATACAATTACTGCAGATGAACTTTCAGAGATCAGATCGGTCTTCACGGGAATCTATGCATGTGATGATGACGGAGCTTCTGCAATAAGAGACGTATTTGAAGCTGACAGATATCTGATGGATACTCACACTTCGATCGCCTGGGCCTGCATGGAGAAATATAAGGAGGATCCTGATTATTCAGATGCTCCTGCTGTAGTTCTGTCTACTGCTTCACCTTATAAATTCTCCGCCGCTGTTCTGGAAGCTCTTGGAGAAGATCTGACAGGAAGCGATGAAGGCAACATGAAGAAATGCCACGAGATCACAGGTGCTGAAATTCCTGCAGGGCTTGCCGGGATATTCAAAAAACCTATAGTTCATAATGACGTTATCGAAATATCGGATATGAAGTCCTACGTTATTGAAAAGAGCAATGACAGAGGTTAACATTATATGGAAGGTAAATACTTGATCGTAGATAAGGCTCTTTTGCCTTCATATTGTGAGAAAGTCTCCCTCGCCAAAGAACTGCTGGAAGAGGGCAAGGCTGCTGATGTAAGTGAAGCCGTCCGTATGGTCGGCATTTCACGCAGCACTTTCTATAAGTATCGTGACATGGTCAGAGACATAAGCACAGTCTCCATGGGCCGTCATGCTATTATTTCGATGATGATGAGTCACAGTGTCGGTACTCTTTCTACTGTACTCAGCATCATCTCACACTATGGTTACAGTGTTTGGACCATAACCCAGAATCCTCCCGTAGACTCCAGGGCGAACGTGGTCATCACGCTTGAGCTTGGAGAGGATGCCGGTAGTCTGGACAGCATGCTGAGAGACATCACAGAAGCGCCCGGACTTTCAAGGGTTCAGTTGCTTGGAATGGACTAGGAGGATAAATGGATTTCAAACAGATAGAAGCTTTTGTCAATGTTGTAAGATATAAAAGCTTCAGCAAGGCCGCCGACGCGACATTTTTCACACAACCCACCATCAGTACACACATTCGCAATCTGGAAAAAGAGCTCGGGGTTAAACTGCTCGACCGCAAGAGCAGAGTCGTTGAAATGACTCCTCAGGGCAGCAAGTTTTATAAGTATGCCGTTGAAATGATCAACGCGCGGGCTCAGGCTTTCGATGCTCTGAATGACAACAGTGAGAATATCGGAGGAATACTCGAGATACAGACTTCCTCCATCCCTTCTGTCACTTTCCTGCCATCCCTTTTAGCGGGATTCAGGACGACACACCCGGGGATCCAGTACTATGTTTCGGTATCCGATACGCAGACTGTTATTGACAACATTACAGAGCGCAGAGGCGAGATTGGTTTTATTGGTGAGAAGATCAACTCTTCTTCAATAGAATGCACTCAGGTAGCGGTAGACAAATCAGTCCTTATCGCTCCTGCCAATTATGACATCCCTTCGACGATCAATCTGACCGATGCCATCCAGTATCCTTTTATCTGGCGCGAAACCGGTTCTGCGACACGCAGGACTTTTGAGCAGGCAGCGCTGAAGAGGGGCTTCGAAAAGGATGAGTTTGAGGTAGCCGCTTTGGTAGATGATATGGATACTATGATCCGTTCGGTCGAAGCAGGACTCGGTGTTGCCATTATCTCGGAAAAGATAGCTTCATCACTTGGAGGAAGAATGAAAACTGCAGATATCAAAGATTTCAATGAGGACCGAGTCTTCTTCATGATCAATCTTAAAAGCATATCCTTCTCTCCTGCTGCCGAAGCTTTCAGCGGATACGTCAAGGCAAGCATGAATGTTAAATAGCCTTCGAATCAGGCAATATAAAACGGTGTCCCATAATGGGACACCGTTATTTGTATCAGTCGTGTATTTCTACGCAATACCTGCTGTTTCCCGGCTTGAAGCATCCGATTACTGCAGTTTCGCAGCCTTTCTCGCCCAGTTGTTCTGTAAGCCTCGGGATCTCACTTTCCTTTACGGCAATCAGGAGGCCTCCTGATGACTGTGGATCGTAAAGACAGTCTATGCGAGCCCTGAGATCCGGATCCCGGTCCGGATCCCTTGAAAGGAACTCCATGACATCAGGTCTTACATACTCCATATTACGGTATGCCCCCGCAGGGATGATCCCCATCGATGCTATCTCGAGCGCCCTTGGGAATATCGGTACCTTGTGGCTGTACAGCTCAAGAGTAACGCCCCCTGCCCTTGCCATCTCGGCAGCATGTCCCATGAGACCGAATCCGGTTATGTCGGTACATCCGTCTACCTTGACTCCCTGCATCGCTTCCCAGGCATATTTGTTGAGGAAAGCCATTGTGGCTTCGACTTCTGCGTTCTCCTCTTCAGTGAGCAGATCCACCTTTGCAGCTGTAGTCAATACGCCCGTTCCTATCTTCTTTGTAATAACCAGAAGATCTCCGGCGCTCGCGCTGTTGCTGAGTATATCGTTCGGATGAGCAAAACCAGTCACGGAAAGACCGTACTTCGGCTCCTTGTCATCTATGCTGTGTCCTCCGACGATCGTAGCTCCTGCTTCACAGACTTTGTCGTTTCCTCCTTCAAGAATGCCTTTGACCGCATCGAGAGGAAGCTTTCCGTTCGGGAATGTCAGGAGGTTCATCGCAAGTTTAGGCTGCCCTCCCATCGCATAGACATCGCTCAGGGCGTTCGCAGCAGCTATCTGCCCGAACATGTAAGGATCATTTACTATAGGCGGGAAGAAATCCACGGTATTTATGATCGCGATATCGTCGGTAAGCTTATAGACACATGCGTCATCACTGCTTTCAAAACCGACGAGTATACGCGGGTCACTTATTTTCGGCAGACCCGCCAAAAGACTTGATAGGACTCCCGGCCCTATTTTGGCGCCTCAACCACCGGCAGTAGTCATCTGCGTCAGAAGGACCTTGCCTGTATGGTCAACAAAATCAGGAGCCTTCGGCTTAGGAGGCTCTATATGACAAGCAAGTTTCTCTTTTGCTTCCTGTAAAGTTTTATCGTCTATCTCTTTACCCATATATGTGTATAATATCATTTTTCTTCTTTATTTAATACAAGATATTGTGTTTTTTTCTATTGTCATCACAATTGCGTGTTTGTATAATCATTCATAATGAATTTTTTGATATCCTAATGAAAGAGAGACATTATGGCTAAGCAAAGACAGATCATCCAGATCCAGGAAAAAGTACCTCTGAGCAAAGGTATTCCCCTCTCCATCCAGCACACATTCGCTATGTTCAGTGCTTCTGTACTCGTTCCTTATATTCTTGGGATAAGTCCTTCCATCGCCCTCCTCATGAACGGCATCGGAACACTTATCTTTATTTTTGTCACCAAAGGCGGAGCACCTGCATATCTCGGTTCATCATTCGCGTTCATATCGCCTGCTCTGATAGTCATAGCACAGCCTGATCTGGGCTACAGATATGCTCTCGGCGGATTCGTCGTTACGGGTCTGCTGATGTGCCTTGTTGCAGGGATCATCAAGTTTGTCGGGACAAGATGGATAGATGCCATTCTGCCTCCTGCAGCCATGGGTCCTATAGTAGCGCTTATCGGTCTCGAGCTCGCAGGAAGTGCTGCTCAGACAGCCGGTATCCTTAACGGAGACGGTTCGATGGTTGAGGATCTTGATCCGAAAGTACTGATAGTATTTCTCGTAACACTGCTGCTGGCAATATTCGGCGGCGTTCTCTACAGAGGATTCGCAAGCGCTATCGCCATCCTGATCGCGATCGTATCAGGATATGTACTCGCCCTCATTTTCGGACTCGTTGACTTCAGCTCGGTAGGCACTGCAAGCATCTTCGAGCTGCCTGCATTCCAGACTCCGAAGTGGAGCGCACAGGCAATCGCAGTAATAATACCGGCAACTCTCGTTGTAGTTTCCGAACATATCGGACATCAGGTGGTAACTTCAGAGGTCGTAGGCAAGAATCTCCTTAAAGATCCGGGACTCCACAGATCCATGTTTGCAGACGGATTCTCGACTGCACTCTCGGGTTTCTGCGGATCCTGCCCTACAACTACATACGGCGAGAATATCGGTGTTATGGCCATAACAAAGGTATACAGCGTATGGGTCATCGGAGGAGCTGCGGTATTCTCCATCCTTCTCTCATTCATCGGCAAAGCTTCTGCACTTATCCAGACCATTCCCGGTCCTGTAATGGGCGGTGTAAGCTTCCTGCTTTACGGAATGATCGGAGCTTCAGGTATCAGACTCATGGTCGACTCCAAGATCGACTACTCCAAGGCACGCAACCTTGCAATGACTTCCGTGGTATTTGTAGTCGGGCTCTCCGGCATAGCCATAAACCTCGGACAGGTCCAGCTCAAAGGAATGAGCCTGGCTGCCGTAGTCGGCATGCTGCTCGGACTCATCATGTACCTTCTCGACAAGTTCAAGCTTACAAACGAGTATGATGAAGTCGATGAAGATCAGGAAAAACTGAAAACATTTGCTTCCAGCAGATAATACAGGGTTTATCAGAAGTGAGCCGTCTTCACAAACGGCTCACTTTTATTTATTATTTTGTGATACAATTTTCAGGTAAATTAGTTTAAATTAACTAAATCGTGGAGGGAATAATGGCAGCAGAAAGAATATTGGTTATGAATCTGGGATCCACTTCCAGCAAGATCGCAGTCTATGACGATGACAAGGAAGTATTTAATGATACGATACGTCATGCAACAGAAGAACTCGCACCATTCGGGGATGTAACGGAACAGTATGAGTTCAGATACAACAAGATCAAAGAATCACTGGCAGCGAATGGAGTAAGAATGGAATCTCTTACAGCTGCGGTATCCAGAGGCGGCAATATCGTACCTTGTCCTCACGGAGCCATCGGCATTGATCAGGCTATGATCGATTTTCTTACCAGACCTGAAGACCTCGCAAAGCATCCTTCACTCATCGGAAGCATGATCGCATTCGATCTGCACAAAGAGCTTGGAATACCTGTGTGCATTTACGATGCGATCGGGACAGACGAAAAGATGCCGGTTGCAAGAGTCAGCGGAGTACCTGAACTTCCTCACTTTACAGTAGGCCACACTCTCAACACCAGAGCCATGGCCATCAAATGCGCAGAAGAAAAGCTGGGAAAGAGTTTCGATGAGTGCACTTTCATCGTTGCTCACCTCGGCGGAGGCAGTTCGATCAGACTGTATAAAGACGGTGTCAATATCGACAGTGTTAACGACGACGAAGGCAACTTCACACCTGAAAGAGGCGGCGGAGTAAGTGCGAAGCGTCTTGTAGATCTTTGCTACAGCGGAAAGTATTCATATAAAGAAGCAATGAAGCTCTTCCATGGCAAGGGCGGTCTGATCGCCCACCTCGGAACGGCAGATGCACGTGACGTAGAAAAGATGGTCTCCGACGGTGACAAATATGCTGCGATAGTATATGAAGCTATGTGCCTTAATGTAGCGAAGGATATCGCTAAGCTCGCTGCTACTGTTTGCGGCAAAGTAGACCGTATAATCCTGACAGGCGGCATTTCTTATTCTAAATACGTTTCGGAATATATCAAGGAACACGTCGAGTTCATCTGCCCTGTTGAGATCATGCCGGGCGAATTCGAGATGGAGGCTCTGGCTGCAGGTTGCCTCAGAGTTCTCAGAGGTGAAGAGGAGCTGCAGGATTTCGGTGAGATAGCAGCTTCAGCGGAAGACAGGATAAGCATCGTTCCGGGAGTAAAACCGGGTACTGTTCCTGCACGCTAGAATATAGTGATCTGTAAAACGGACTAATAAGACAATATCACGTTTTGATAAACATTCTGCCAAAACGTGATATTTTTCAGTCCATTATATTTAAAAGTGTATTCTTTATTATTAGATCAGTCCGAACTTTCTGCCGAGGTTCATCCACGATTCCTTTGATCTGAGGATGGTGGAATTCTTTCCGCAGAAAGAAGCTCTTACCCATCCCGGTCCGTCGAACGCGCGTCCCGGAGTTATGAGTATCCTCTCCTCCTTGGCCGCCTGTACGAATTCACGCTCGTCCTCCACAGGTGACTTGATCCACATGTAGAAAGCACCCTGAGGATAAAGGGCTTCAAGTCCGGCTCCTGTAACGATCTCATAAAGATCCTTCGCGTTCATCTTGTAATAATCCAGATCCGATCTGCATTTCAGGCATCTTTCCACTATGAGCTCCTGAATCGTAGGGGCGTTTGTTCCTCCGAGAACTCTTCCTGCCACGACCAGAGCAGCAGCCAGCTCATCATGCCCCTCAGCACACTTAGGAACAGCTACGTAGCCGATGCGGTCGCCCGGCATAGACAGTGACTTTGACCACGAATAGGCTATCAGCGAATCTTCATAATAGTCTCCCGGGAAAGGTACGTCCTGATCTGTATATACGAGTTCCCTGTATGGTTCATCGCATATCAGGTAAATAGTATGTCCGAATTTCTCCTCTGCCTCTCTGAGCACATCTGCTACTTTGTCCAAAGCTTCTCTGGAGTAGATCTTGCCCGTAGGATTGTTAGGGTTGTTGAGCATGACACCCTTGACTTCCGGAACGAGCAGCTTCCTTAATGCATCCGCATCAGGGTCAAAACCCAGCTCTTCATTTGCCGGTACTACTATGGTATCAGCTCCCCAGTTACGTGCCCAGTTACCGTACTCAACGAAGTACGGAGCAAATACGACCAGTTTATCGCCCGGATCGAATATGCACTTATTGATCATATTTATGGAGTATGCCGCTCCGCATGACATGATTATATGGTCAACGTCGAAGAACTCTCCCCCTGCCCTGTCATTAAGATCGTCAGCTATGGCCTTTCTGGTTGATTCATAGCCGGCATTCGAAGGATAACCATGTACATAAAGAGGATCGAGTTCATGGTTGATCTCGTCTATAGCGTCAAAAACCTCCTGCGGAGGCTTGAGCCCCGGATTGCCTATGCTGAAGTCATAGACATTCTCAGCACCATATACTTTAGCCATTTTTTTGCCTTCCTCAAACATCGCTCTTATCTGAGAGCTGCCGGCAAGGAAAGGCTCCATTGCTTTTGAAATCATTGAAAAACCTCCTAAGCGAAAGCATATTATAAGATTTTTATCCAGCCTCCTGAATGCCCTTTTTATTGTTTTAATTGTATCATATATGAACTTGCAAAATGCCCATTTTTGTTCGATAATTAGAGCAACAAACAGCGCTCATTTTTTATAACTGCGAGCGTCTGTTACCCTATTGTTTCATTTAATTTGGAGGAATACCTATGTCAAAATATGATTGGAGCAAATTTGGTCTTCACGTCCCTGAGATCATGCTGCCTAAGGAAGGCACAGACTATTTCAAATGGGCTGTCGTAGCATGCGACCAGTTCACTTCCGAGCCTGAGTACTGGGACAAGGTTGAAGAGATCGTAGGCGATGCACCTTCGACTCTCAGGCTGATGCTTCCTGAGCTTTATCTCGACAAGCCGGGTGAAGCTGAAAGGATCAAAGATATCCGCGCGACTATGGATAAATATCTTGAGGACGGCACTCTCAGAAAGATGGCGCCTGGCTGCATGCTTATCAAGAGAACAGCTGAAGGACGCTCCCGCCTTGGTCTCGTTATCGCTACAGACCTCGAAGCATATGACTACAACAAAGGTTCAACATCACTCACAAGAGCAACAGAGGGCACAGTAGTAGAGCGTATACCGCCTCGTCTGAGAATCAGAGGAGACGCTCCTATCGAGATGCCTCACATTCTTATCCTGATCGATGATCCTGACAAGTCTGTTATCGAGCCTCTCGCTGATGCGCCTAAAGAAGTCATTTACGACACTGACCTCATGATGGATGGCGGTCACATCACAGGCTGCTTCATTGCAGAGAAAGATCTTGAGGGTGCAAAAGAAGCTCTTTCGGCCCTTTACGACAAGGCCGAGGAAAAGTACGGTGCAGGCCATGTTATCTTCCAGGCCATGGGAGACGGCAACCACTCCCTCGCTACCGCAAAGACTGCATGGGAAAACATCAAGAAGACTCTTACTCCTGAAGAGATCGAAGGACATCCTGCAAGATACGCTCTCTGCGAGATCGAAAACATCCACGATGACGGCATCGTATTCGAGCCTATCCACAGAGTCATCTTCGCTAATCAGGGACAGTCGGGAATGGATCTCGTAAACAAGCTCGTTGATCACCTTAACAAGCTCAACGGCAAGGCATACCTCGCTGATGCTGATGCAGCTGTACCAGAAGGCGCATTTGAGATTCCATATATCACAGGAGCTCAGAGAGGAAAGATCATAATCGAGAAGCCTGAAAACAAGCTTGAGGTAGGCGCTCTGCAGGCAGCCCTTGATATTATGGTCAAGGAGGAAAAAGTCTGTGATATCGACTATATTCACGGCACAGCGGCTGTTGAGAAGCTGTCTGTAAGAGACGGCAATGCAGGATTCATGCTTCCTCCGATGGATAAGTTCATGCTCTTCCCTGCTGTAGCAGCAGACGGAGCACTTCCGAGAAAGACATTCTCGATGGGCGAAGCAAACGAGAAGAGATACTACATCGAATCCCGCTACATCGCTAAATAGGAGCATATCTAACATTAACAACAAATTAAAAACGGCGGCCATCCGGCCGCCGCTTTTTCTATTCAACAACGAACGGTTTATTCACCAGCACCAGTTCCTGCACACTGTCAGTTGCGATTACCTGGAATGAATAAAGACCTTTTCCCAGTTTGCCGAATTTGAACTTTGATTTTAGTTTCCTGATATTGTACGATTTCGATTTAGGTTTTTTAGTCACTGAAACGACCTTGTTGCCGTTACCGTCCAGTATCCTTACCGTCACTTTCTTAATTTTCTTATTTGATTTTACCGTTCCCTTTATAGTGAACCCCTTACCCTTCTTTATTGTTTTAGGAGCCTTGAGGGATTTGATCCTGAGAGTACTTGTTCCATTCTTAGTGGTTTTGCTTGCCTTAGTTGTGGTGGAAGCACTTATTTCACTTATATACCAATATTTTGTTACTTTGCCGGGAGCCAGCATCGTAGTGTCTTCCCATTTCTGTATGCCTTTGTTATAAAGTCCGGTATTACGCGAAGAATCAGCAGCATAAGGGACCCCGTTCACAACACTGACAACCAGGACACCGTGTGTTCCTGAGCTTGCAGCATTTGTTCCATGAACGACTATTCCTTCCGGATGTGCATTCAGCAGCATCGCAAATTCATTTATCCTTGCAGCATCACCCTGTCCTGTAAACAGGCCGCTGTCCACCTTGTATACAAGGCCTTCCGCATCTACTACGAAACTGTTCTTAAGAAGGCCTGATATTGTCGCAGGCGTCCGTACCATTTCATTGGTGATTTTCGACCAGTCACCGACATTTCTCATGATGACAGCCCTTCTTATCATCATCTTGGTTGCCGTAAGAATACAGTCTCCGCTTTTATAATCCGATGCCGGTGTATAGTATACTGCCGGATCATCCAGTGATGTAGCTGCGAACACCGGTACAGGTATGACAGTGATGACGAGTGCAAAAGTAACAAGCAGTGCAACTATTCTTTTCTTCATAATCCGATTCCTCCGCATTATAAAGAATATTCACATATCATATGCACGTAAACCAACCTAAACACTTGTTATGCCAGCCTTAATATTTTAAAATCGTATTCCTTCAGAGGATTCTCTATCAAAGGGCTTGTATTCTGCACACTGCCTCCGCCTTCTATATCGCTTATGTACCAGTAATCCGTGACAAGGCTGGGATCAAGCATAGTGGTATCTGTCCACTTCTGGATCCCTTCACTGAACATTCCCATGTTATATGACGAGTCCATTGCGTAGACTTCACCGTTTTCGACCTTAACAACAAGGACTCCATGTGTACCTGTGCTGGCAGCATCGACACCCCACACTACAATACCTTCAGGATGATCTTTCAGCAGGCTTTCAAATTCATTTATCCGCGCTTGCCTGCCTCCTCCTGAAAAAGACCCGCAGGAAATACTGTACTCAATTCCGTCAGCTTCATAGCAGAAGCTGTACAGGAGAAGCCCGTCCACCGTGGCCTCCGGTCGCAGTGATGCATTTGTGATATCTGACCAGCCATCGTTGTTTCGCATGATCGCTGCCCTTCTTATCATCATTCTTGTTGCCGTCAGAACACAATCCCCATCCATATAATCGGACTCCTCTGTGTAGTATACAGCTTTGCTCTCAATCAGGTCTTCTGCGTACACTGCGGGTGCTGCAGTCGCTGTCATCACAGCCAGTGCTAATAATACGGTAATGATTCTCTTTTTCATGGTTTTATCCTCCATTTTTAAAGCAAACAATCCCCCACTGTGCCACAGAATAATCCAGCTGTCTCTATACGTAAATAAATCTAAATGCCTGTTATGGTCATTCTTAACAGATTGAAATAAATCGGGATATGTTGGAAATGCAAAGGAATAAACCGCTTACGCTTTTGTGAAATAAAAAAAGATGCAGGCCCGACGGCCTGCATCTACGTTATTCTGATTATCGGTCTGTATTATTCAGCAACTGCGTCTCTTTGTCTTGCCTTGTCGAATACCGCTCTCTCCTTGTCGAGTGTCGGTGTTACCTTTGCAACGATGAATGCTACGAGTCCGCCGCAGATGAATCCAGGCAGCAGCTCATAAACGCCTGTCGATGCGGAGAGTCCGCCGAACAGCCATCCGAGGTCAACGATGAAGCCTGCGAGGATACCTGCAATAGCTCCCTTATAGTTGAACTCTCTCCAGAAGAGTGACAGGATGATAACCGGTCCGAATGAAGCACCGAATGCGCCCCATGCGTTCTCTACCAGGTTCATGATAGCCTGAGCACCTGCTCCCTTTGATGATGCGATCAGGTAAGCGATGATTGCGATAACTACTACTACGATACGTCCTACAAGAACAGCTTCCTTTTCACTTGTGTTCTTCTTGAACTGTGCGTAGAGGTCAGCAGTGAACGAGCTGGATGCTACGAGCAGCTGTGAGTCTGCTGTCGATACCGAAGCAGCAATGATGGCTGCGAGAAGCAGTCCTGAAAGAGCTGCCGGGAAGTACTTTCTTGCCATTGCGATGAAAACGATCTTCTGCATGCCGATTGGGAGAAGCTCATCTGCTACAAGCATACGGCCCATATAAGCTATGAGGCATGCGCATCCGAGAGAAATAAGTACCCATACGATAGCAATCGTTGAAGATTTCTTGATCTGCGAAGGCTTCTCGATCGACATGAATCTTACGATGATGTGCGGCATACCGAAGTATCCGAGACCCCATGCCATACCGGTTGCGATATCCTGCCAGCTTGCGCTGAAAAGTCCGCCTCCGAAGTCGCATGTAACTACAGCACCACTTGCGTCTGTGTACTCATACACCTTCGAAAGAAGCGAAGTATCGAGTGTCTGATGTGTAGCAATGACCGCAATAGGAACTGCCATCAGTGCGATCATCATCAGCATGCCCTGGAAGAAGTCTGTCCAGCATACAGCAGTGAATCCGCCGAAGATCGTGTAGAATACGATCAGCAGAGCGAAGATAACCATCGCTGTTGTTGTAGAGATGTTCGGGAACAGTGTTCCGAATACTGTTGTACCGGCAACGAATGCGGAAGCAACGTAGATAGTGTATGCAAACAGGAAAATCAAAGCGCAGATTACCTGCAGCGTCTTGCTGTCAGCATCAAATCTGTTGGCAAGGAACTGCGGGATCGTGATTGAGTCATTAGCTTCTTCAGAGAATACTCTAAGTCTTCTTGCACAGAGGATCCAGTTGAGCGCAGTACCAAGAGCAAGTCCGATACCGATCCACATCTGTCCGAATCCGAATGCGAGGATCGATCCAGGGAGTCCCATCAGCAGCCACGCTGACATATCGGATGCCTGTGCTGAAAGAGCCGCTACCCAAGGTCCCATCGCACGTCCGCCGAGGAAGTAATCCTCCTGGCTTTTCTGCTTGTCCTTGATGTAGAAGTATATTACTACTCCCATCAGGGCCACAAAGTACAGAATAAAGGTTAACATTTCAGAATTCATATAATACTCCTTTTCTATTGTCACCTCTTAGCTTATTTCGAGTTTTTATTTTTTACGGCATGTTCAAATCCGGGTTATCTTTATTGATTCGAATTATCGCCATAAGAATGGGGTTGGTGACAATAAACAATTATGTACATATTATTACTCGAACAGTTCTTTAAGTCAATCTTAAATTGATATTTAGTTATCGTTTAAGCAAGACGATTGTTAACTTTGAAAGGAAGTGTTATATTAGGCATTCATTGAAATTTCAACGTTTTCAGCATTATGCTAAATGTGCAGAAAGGCAAAAAGTGTGTTATTTAATTAACACACTTGTACTTCCCTTATGGCATATAGATTTATAATTTCCAATTTTAACTAATAAATAAACACTTTTGCTTTATTAATACATAACCATACGTTCTGCAATACCCTGGCTATATATAAAGAACATCCCCGCATCATTTACGCGGGGATGTTCTTGTTTTCTAGGTATTATCTGCTTCGGTGATGTCCTGGAAGCGTTTGCCCCAGACATTTGTCAGGGACATGACCGTAGCGAACGCATCAGGATCAACTTCAGCGAGGTATTTTTTTATTTTTATACTCTCTGCCGGAGTGCAGATCGTACTGATCGTTCTTCTCTCCTCTTTAGTGTACTCTCCTCTCGAAACGTGTGTTGTTACTGCACGGTTTACATCTTTCAGTATGTATTCAGTGATCTGCTCGCGCTTTTCCTTTGAGCTCGTGATTATATCGAACTGAACGAATTTTCCACCATATCCGACAGTGATAGCGGAAATTACCCTTGCTGCTACGACAGCTGTTACTATTGCGTACACAGCGATATTAGTATCGAATACGAAAGCCGATACTGTGATTATGGCTACATCAAGTGCCATCTGTATGTCTCCGGTACGCAGATGATTGAGGAATTTGAACTTTATGACTCTTGCAAGAGTGTCTGTTCCGCCTGAGGAATATCCTCCGATGTAGCCTACTCCGGTCGCAATGCCATAGAAAATGCCGATTAAAAGTGCCGCCAGGAACGGATCCGGCGATCTGAGGAATTCATAGTCGATATGCTCAAATATAAACAGCATTATCGGGTAAGCGAACCCCAATGCGATGATTCGCCTGACTTCGGCTTTTCCCATAGCAAAATAGGCTATGATCAGCACTACCATGGAAAGAGTGTAGTATACGAGCGAATAGCTCACCGGGAAAAAGTGTGTGATCAGCCTTGCGATACCCGGCATTCCTCCTGAAGTCATACCATTTGGTATCATGACGAATATCTGCACTGATGAACCGAAAAACGCCGACGTCAGAACGATCAGCGTTTCTCTTATGAATCTGCCTATTTTTGTTTTTGGTGATCTGAACATTATTGCGTTAAGCCTCCGGATCCCAGTCGACCTGATCACGGTAGCTGCCAAATGGTGTCACAGGAAGGTAAACCTGCATATCGAATCCGAATTCACCATATGTGTCATATACCGGGAACATGGTTATGCATAATGACCAGCCGTTTTCAAATGCCAGCTGCAGTGTGTCCCTTGAGATCTCGCCGTATTTACCGGTAGCAAATCTGACATCCATAAGTTCCGAAGGAAATCCTGTTTTAGGTGTCTTCAGGTTTTTATTGTTCGGCATGCGTCCGAGATATCCACGTGCATTTACACATCCGATACGGGTCACTTTCAGCTCTTCTATAGGTTTAATAAAGTAATAATCGATCTTACCATAGAAGTAATCATACAGTTTCTGCGGTGCTTCAGGATGGAACTTCATTACACGAGGAAGTTCGCGACCGATTGCTCTGAGCATTGGTGTGATCAGCGATCCATATACAAAGCTTTCATCCTTGATTAGATCTGCCCAGTTTTCAGAATCACGAGGTGCAATATTCATGAGTATTTCGTTCACATCATCAAAGTACTCATTTGAGCACGGGATGCCGAAAATACGGTCACCGAAATCGTCGATGCCGTTGAACGAGTTCATGATCTTATCCTGGTTCATATCGAGCTGACGGTCCGCAACGGGCAAAGCCGAAAGGATCTTCGCATCGTTCTTAACTGAAATGGCGAAACGCCAGTCAAGATCAGGACGTTCAAGCATGATCTCTCCGAATGAGTCTCTTTCAAGCTTTCTGTCAAGATAATTCAGTCGGATGCACAGCGGCTCGCCATCTGTTTCGAAAATATACGGTTCATGTGATGCTATGCGCTCCATAGCAGGTGCGGCCTGTCTGTATGCAAGGTCTTTTTCCTCGTCAGTATCTTCCCAAAGATGAAAGAAGTAACTGGATTCTTCGTCATCTTTGATCACATATGGAACGTTCTCTCTCTCAAAGATGGTTTTGAGTGCTTTTACGCATGCTTCGACAAGTATTTTATTTATCATCTCGAACTCCTCCTTCGGGAAATCAAATTCATTTTGTCCGGCCGGCCGGGCCGAAAACATCCGTATATATTATATCCTATGCAATACAAAAAAACATCTGGTTTTGATAATAAGACGACATTGTTCAGGGGCATAAAAACAAGTAAAGAAAAGAACGGCCCAAAGCCGTTCTTTTCTTTTCGTGGTAGCGCATCAGGGAATCGAACCCTGGATTCCGCCGTGAGAGGGCGACGTCTTGACCTCTTGACCAATGCGCCACATTTTTACATGCGCAAGAGTATTATAAACAAAAGGCTTGGTCTTGTCTACAAAATTTTGAAAAAAGTTATCATGTTTTATAGTCCCCTATATGATATCATTTGACTATGGAAAAGAAAAAGATCCTCATCATTCATACAGGCGGTACGATCGGCATGGTCCGTACTGCAAACGGTTTTGCTCCAAAAGCAGGAGCTATTATTGAAGAGCTGCAGCAGATCCGCGACCTCAACTCTCCGTACATGCCGGAATGGGATATCATTGAGTTTGATCCTCTGCTTGACTCCACCAACGTCAGATATGAGCAGTGGAATTCCATAGCCGATGCGATCGCTCTTTATTATGACAAGTACGACGGATTTGTAGTGCTTCACGGAACCGATACTCTCGCCTACAGCGCCTCTGCCCTGTCATTCATGCTTGAGGGGCTGGATAAGCCTGTGGTCTTTACAGGCGCACAGATACCTCTCTGTGAATTGAGAAGTGACGGACGCGACAATCTCATAACGTCTATGATGATAGCTGCTGACGGAGTCATTCGTGAAGTAAGCCTGTGTTTCGGAGACGCGATCCTGCGGGGCAACCGTGCGATCAAGTATTCAGCTGACGGTATGGTCGCTTTCACATCGCCTAACTATAATATGCTCGCTGACGCAGGGATCAGCATAGAATATAATCATGCATGCATAAACGATTATGTAAAGAGCACTTTACATTCCGATTCTCTTAATGCTGTCAGATTAAAAAAGAGCCGGATCGCTGTCATAAAGGTCTTTCCGGGTATTCAGTTTGAGATATTCGAGCCTATTATGTGCGAGACTCTTGACGGACTGGTGCTTGAAACGTTCGGTAAAGGCAATATACCGGATTACGACCCTGCCCTTTCACGCATTATTTCCGAAGCCAGCAGATGCGGCACAATTGTTGTGGTCTGCACTCAGTGTCCGGCAGGCACCGTCAGCCTTGGCGCTTATGAAGCAGGTTCTGCGCTGGTCAGGTCCGGTGCGGTCAGCGGCGGCAACATGACCACCGAAGCTGCTATAACCAAACTCACCTATCTTTTGAGTAAAGATCTGCCAAAAGATGAGATACGAAGACTGATGCAAACCGATCTCAGAGGCGAATTGACAAAATAAAAGATTCCCGGCCGAACCGGGAATCTTTTTTATTTACTTTTATGCTTCGCGGAAAGCTATTGTTGCTTTTACCGCCCTATGCCATCCATCCAGCTTTTCTTTTCTTTCCTTTTCCCCCAGAGAAGGCTTGAAGGTCTTCGCGATCTCCTTGCTTGCAACGATATCCGCAAGACTGTCGTAATATCCTACTGCCAGGCCTGCCAGATATGCTGCACCAAGTGAAGTTGACTCGATCGAAGCGTATCTGACGATATCCACATCAGAAATGTCTGCCTGGAACTGCATCAGCAGATTGTTCATCGCAGCACCGCCGTCGACCTTCAGTGCAGTGATCTCTTTTCCGGTATCCGCTTTCATTGCTGACAGAAGGTCTTCGTTCTGATAAACCAGCGACTGGAGAGTTGCTCTTACGATATGCTCACGCGTTGTTCCTCTGGTGATTCCGAACATTGCGCCTCTTGCTTCAGGATCCCAGTATGGAGCTCCGAGCCCTACGAACGCCGGTACTACGAATACACCGCCTGCATCAGGGACCTGCTTTGCGATCTCCTCTGATTCAGATGCATCGCGGAAGAACCTCAGCTGGTCTCTCAGCCACTGAACAGCTGCGCCGCATACGAAGACAGAACCTTCAAGTGCGTATGTGACCTTGCCGTCAAGACCCCATGCGATAGTGGTAAGCAGACCGTTCTTTGAATATACCGGTTTATCCCCTGTATTAAGGAGAAGGAAGTTTCCGGTTCCATATGTACTCTTTACATCGCCTTCTCCGTAGCATGCTTCTCCGAAGAGAGCGGCCTGCTGGTCTCCCGCAGATCCCGTTATAGGTATCGGGCCTCCGAAGATCTCATCTATGGTATCTCCATAGTGATGTGAGCACTCTACAGGCTCAGGCAGCATGCACATCGGTATGTTGAGCAGACTGCAGAGTTCTTCATCCCACTTGAGAGTGTTGATATCGAAAAGCATCGTTCTGCAGGCGTTGGAATAGTCAGAGACATGCACCTTTCCGCCGGTCAGTTTCCAGATGAGCCAGCATTCGATGGTTCCGAAAAGGACTTCTCCCTTTTCTGCCTTTGCCCTCACTCCCGGTACGTTCTCAAGTATCCACGCGAGCTTTGTTCCGCTGAAATAAGGGTCGGCAAGCAAGCCTGTCTTCTGCTTTATCATCTCTTCATGAGGTTTCAGTTTAGCTGCATAGTCAGCCGTTCTGCGGCACTGCCACACGATGGCGTTGTATACAGGGATGCCTGTCTTTTTATCCCAGACTACCGTAGTCTCTCTCTGATTGGTGATGCCGATGGCGGCGATATTCTTGTATGTAAGTCCGGCTTTCAGCAGCGCCTCCTGCGCAGTACCCATCTGGGATGCCCATATCTCCATGGCATCATGCTCCACCCAGCCCTCATGAGGGAATATCTGCGTGAATTCTCTCTGGACGACGGATTTGATATTGCCCGCCTTGTCATAGATGATGGTTCTTGAGCTCGTTGTGCCCTGGTCAAGCGCCATTATGTATTTTTCCATGCTGCTATCCTTTCTATACAAAAAGCGACATTATTGAATTGCTTATATCGATGCCATGCTCAGTGAGCTTAAGGCCTTCATTATCGATTATCAGGAGCCCTCTTCCGGCATACCCCATGGCTTCTTCTTTTGCCTCAGCAAATATGTCCCAGAAAAAGTTTCTGAAATCACATGATTCCGCAGGAGCCTTTTTCTCCCCATCATCTGCTTCCAGATATGCGCGGACCGCATCCTCATAGCTTATGCCCTCGCGCCGTCTGAGACCTGTGAAAACAGCCTCGCTGATATTATCAAAAGCGGTGTTCCTGTGCTCTTCTGCTATAGGGAGCCTGCCCTCACTGAGAGCAGAAAGGTATTCATTAAGATCTGAAGTGTTTTTATACCTTATGCCATTTATGAATCCGCTCGCACCGAGTCCCAGACCGATGTATTCATCCATGTTCCAGTAGAGGCTGTTGTGACATGACCTGTACGGACTTGGAGAATCCGAATCATCGCCCTTTTTTGCAAAATTGCTGATCTCATAGTGCTCATAGCCGGCATCTTCAAGCCTGCGGCAGATCCTGTGATAAGTCTCTCTATCCTCTTCATCGGGAACTTCCGTCAGTTCACCCGCTTCAGCCATTTCGCCGAACGGCGTGCCCTCTTCTATCTGGAGACTGTAGCAGGATATATGCTCAGGACCGAATTCAAGTATCTTTTCCAGATCGCTCAGCGCATCGTCGCCGCTCTCACCCGGAACAGAAAACATCAGATCGAGATTGACATTGTCAAATCCCTTCCTGCGGATCATATCCATATCTCTGGCAACATTTTCCGCCGTATGTATGCGCCCCAGAAAGTGCAGCCTGTCGTTGTCCATCGACTGCACACCCATCGAAAAGCGGTTTATCCCCATAAACTTATATGCCTGGAGCTTGGCCAGCATCACGCCGTCCTTGCGTCCCAGAGTTGCAGGGTTTGCCTCCATCGTGAATTCGGCATCCGGATCAACCTCGAAAGATCTCCTAACAGTCTTTATCATCTCCGACATGGACGAGATATCCATTACAGAAGGAGTTCCACCGCCTATATAGATGGTATTTACAGGCTTGTCTGTCCCGTTCTTCTTTTCCTGTGCAGCCCTGAGTTTTATCTCTTTTTCGAGGGCATCGGTATATTCCTTCCTCGGCGAGCCTTCCGCGTCGAAGGAAAGGAACGCACAGTATCTGCACTTCTTTACGCAGAAAGGCATGTGGATGTATATGCCTCTTTTTTTGTCCATATTACCTGCCGTCATCGAGCTTAAGCACCTCAGTGAACGCCTCCTGCGGCACGGTCACGGAACCGAACTGTCTCATTCTCTTCTTTCCTGCCTTCTGCTTCTCGAGGAGTTTTTTCTTTCTTGTAATATCTCCACCATAGCACTTGGCGAGAACGTCCTTGCGGTAAGCTCTTACAGTCTCACGAGCGATTATCTTCTGACCTATCGCGGCCTGGATAGGCACCTCGAACTGATGACGAGGGATTATTTCCTTAAGCTTTTCGCAGATACCTCTTCCCTTCGCCATCGCCTCCTCTTCAGGCACAATGGTCGAGAGAGCATCTATCGGTTCACGGTTGAGAAGGATATCAAGTTTGACTAGCTTCGCAGGCTGATACCTCAGGAACTCATAGTCAAGTGAAGCATAACCCCTGGTGCGCGATTTCAGCGCATCAAAGAAGTCATAGATAACCTCGTTCAACGGCATCTCATAATGGAGCTGCACTCTGGTCTTTGTCAGATACTCCATATGTATCATGTTGCCGCGTCGGTTCTGGCATAGTGTCATGATGCTTCCGACATATTCATTTGGCGTCATTATATCCGCCTTGACTATCGGCTCCTCTATGTGCGCGATGAGCGCTGCCGGCGGAAGATTAGACGGGTTCTGTATATCCAGTACCTGCCCGTCCTTCATCACGACTTTATATACTACCGATGGCAGTGTCGTGATCACATCGAGGTCAAATTCTCTTGCAAGTCTCTCTGTTATTACATCCATGTGAAGCAGTCCCAGAAAACCGCACCTGTATCCGTATCCGAGAGCTGCGGAATTCTCCGGTTCAAAGTTGAACGCCGCGTCGTTGACCTGAAGCTTTTCGAGAGCATCCTTAACGTTCTCGTACTTTTCTCCCTCTGCCGGGAATATTCCGCAGTAAACCATTGACTGCGCTTTTTTATAGCCTTTCAGAGGTGCGTCTGCAGGAGCATTCGCCAGTGTGATGGTATCACCGACGCGCGCGTCAGCTACCTGCTTGATGCTTCCGCATATATATCCTACTTCTCCGGCTTTGAGTTCATCGGCAGGAACAGTGCCCGGTATGCAGTAACCTACCTCTGTGACCTCGTAGTTCTTGCCGGTATTCATCATGCGTATCGTGTCTCCCCTTTTGACTCTTCCGTCAAAGATACGGGTGTAAATGATAACACCCTTGTAACTGTCATAGTATGAGTCAAAAATAAGCGCTTTCAGCTTACCGTCCGGGTCGCCCTGCGGAGGCGGGATAACCTCTATCAGTTTCTCAAGCATTTCATCGATGCCCATGCCCGTCTTTGCGGATATCTCAGGAGCTTCAGATGCATCGAGACCTATTATGTCTTCGATCTCGGCTCTCGCATCATCAGGACGCGCGGAATCAAGATCCATCTTGTTGAGTACAGGGAGGATCTCAAGATCCTCATCGAGAGCAAGATACACATTTCCGAGAGTCTGAGCTTCAACGCCCTGAGTAGCATCCACTACAAGAACAGCACCGTCACAGGCAGCCAGCGAACGTGATACTTCGTAATTGAAGTCCACATGTCCCGGAGTGTCGATCAGATTGAGGATATACTCCTGACCATCCTTAGCCTTGTACTGCAGGCGGGTCGTCTGAAGTTTGATCGTGATGCCGCGCTCACGTTCGATATCCATGTTGTCGAGATACTGCTCCTTCATGTCGCGCGCCTCGACAAGCCCCGTCTTTTCTATCAGACGGTCAGCAAGGGTCGATTTTCCGTGATCGATGTGGGCAATTATGCTGAAATTTCTAATATTGTCCAGATAACTCATTTTTTCCTATTCCTTTTAGAACATTATCCATTTAATTATAAAGAAAAACGGGACCTTTTACGAGGGTTTCCCCGGATTTGGGCGTAAAAAAACAGCCGGGAGACACTCCGGCTGAAGGCGCATTTAACTTATACGCAATGTGGGGACGGGTGAGAATTACTTTGCGCTGAGCGCGTTGAGCTTCTTCTCGAATCTGGAAATCTTACGAGCTACTGCGTTCTTGTGGAACGTACCCTTTGCAGCTGCCTGCATCAGCTTCTTTTCAGCATGCTGGAATGCTGCCTTTGCTGCTTCTGCATCACCGGACTCAACCGCTGCGAGGAATGCCTTCTCAGCTTCCTTGATGTGGTTCTTTACTCTGATGTTGCGTGCTGTCTTCTTGTCGATAACCTTGATTCTTTTCTTTGCGGATTTAATGTTTGCCATTATTTATACCCCACTTTCATTTTTAATGCATTAATTCGCAACGCGTATTATATGACATAGCATTTTATAATACAAGCAAAAAATTCAGATAAACAGAAAAAATTTTGCTGCCTTGATTTATGCCCTAAAACCCCGGTGGTTTTGATATTGTATTGAACATTGCCAGGCTGAATATCAGCTGTTTTACATCATCAGCGGAAGATAGCTTAACCGGTCCGAAGTCGGTATTTTTCAGTCTTTTTTCCAGCTCTCCATCGAGGATCTCATCATAAGACAGTCTCGGTATTATGTCTGTGAGGAGACTGATGAGCTCTTTGTTTTTGTGGTCCAGGTCAATTGATATTTTATACCCGTCGTGTGTTATAAACTTATGCATTCTAACACCTCTTTCTTTTCAGGTGCTTAGTGTTTGCATTAAAAACTCATTATCACAGATACCGGACAGTGATCGCTGCCAAAAATGTCTGTCAGTATCACGGCATCCTTAAGCTTTTCCGTAAGGCGATCCGAAATGATGAAGTAGTCTATGCGCCACCCGGCATTCCTTTCCCTGGCTTTCATGCGGTATGACCACCAGGAGTACGTAACAGTGTCCGGATAAAGATATCGGAAAGTGTCGGTGAAGCCCGCGCCGAGGAGCTCTGTCATTTTACCGCGCTCCTCATCCGAAAAACCTGCGTTGCCCCTGTTAGGTCCCGGATTCTTCAGATCGATCTCATTATGAGCCACATTGAGGTCTCCGCAGTAGATGACAGGTTTTACGCTGTCAAGTTCTCTCATGTACTCTCTCATCGCATCTTCGAACTCACATCTGTAATCTATGCGTTTGAGCCCGTCCTGAGCATTAGGCACATAGCAGCATATAAGATAGAACTCCGGGTATTCAAGAGTGATCACCCTTCCTTCGTCATCGTGCTCTCCTTTTATACCGTATGCTACTGAAAGAGGCTCACCCACTGATTCTTTTACAAATACAGCAGTACCCGAATAACCCTTTTTTTCTGCACAGTTGTAATATTCAAAGTAGCCTTCCGGATGAAAGTCGGCCTGACCTGCCTGCATCTTGGTCTCCTGCAGGCAGAAGAAGTCCGCATCCAGATCATTGAAGATCTCTTCGAATCCTTTTTTAAGCACGGCCCTGAAGCCGTTGACGTTCCAGCTGACGAATTTCATGCTTTTTCTCCGATCTTTCTTATTCTATCGTGAACGGTACTGCGATCCAGTCCTTATATTTGCCTCTGCCGCGCACTATGGCATAACCGGTGCCTGACTCGGTATTCTTTACGAAGGACAGTATATAGTCTTTGCCTTTACGCAGCCTTTTGTCCTCGCAGGTTACTGTCACTTCCGGCTTTGCCCTGTGGTTTTTCAGTTTGCAGCTGCTCTCATCAAAGTCTATACTGCACTCTCCTATAGATGTAGGGTTCTTTTTGCCTTTGGCTGATGTGCTGTAGACCCGGCCCGGTTCTATATACCAGATATCATGATCAACATTACCTTCGATACCGCCGACAGCCGCGTCCTCCGCACACTGCCAGTAACGGTAATTGCCCTTGACATCGCAGGCTCCTCCATACTGTGCAGCCCAGATGACCGCCTCATCATCCAGCAGGGTCGAATCCATGTAATTAGTCAGCATGTCGTAGTTGGCATAAACTGCAGATTCGTAACCGGCTTCCTCAACCTTGCGGCAGAATGCAAGCACTACATCATGATACATCGATGAAGCAGGCATCTCCCCTGCTTCCACTTTCTGCTGCAGCCTGCCTCCGTTGTATAATTCGTAGTCGATAACGAGCGGCATTTCTATGTCGTATCGTTTAACAAGCTTCAGAAGGTATTCCGCTTCCTCGACCGCTTCGGCTTCGTTCAGTGCCTGGGAGAAGAAATATGCTCCGCACATGACGCCGGCTTTGTTAGCTTTCTTCATGTTGGTCCTGAAGTTTGCGTCCTCATTGAGTTCTCCGCTTTCAGCACTTCTGTATCCAGCACGGATGAAAACAAAATCGGCTCCGCTCGACTTCACCTTTTTCCACTTTATTTTGTTCTTATGCTCTGATACGTCTATACCGTGCACCAGCACGCATTCTTTAAAACGATCAGAATGTGTCAGACCCTCGTCGCTGAGCTTTATGCGTGAGATACCCCCTATGTAGAAAGCCAGCTTAAGTATACCCACCAGAACGAACAGCGTAAGCACAGCAGCGGTTATCATCCGCACCATTAATATGTATGAACGTTTCTTCTTTACACTCTTTAAATCTTTCTTTACTATCTCGTTTTTTACTTCTTTATCTGCCAATTGGCGCACCTCTAAAATTCATCAATATGCATGTATGGCATGAGCTCACGCTCGAGTTCAACTCTGTGATGCCTGGTATAGATCCCCGGAAGTCCTCCGGTATGCATGAATATTACATCAGATCCCTTTTTGATGCTTCCGCTCTCTGCTCCGTCAACGACCGCCTCAAAGGTCTTGCCTGTATAGCAAGGATCGATGATTATGGCCTCCTTGCGCGCAAGATAATACATGACATCACGGACTGTATCTACAGCGTTGTTATATGCTCCGTGGATATAATGTGTAACGATGTTGAAGTCTTCTGGCGTTATGTTCCAGCTGTCGCTGTATTCCGGGAAGAAATCACATACTCTTTTATAATACTCACTTAGAGCTTCCCGGAGTGCTGTCTCGTTGCCGGCCTCATCTGCTGCATCCTCTGCATATGGCAGAACATTGATGCCCACAAGACTGAGGTCTGATCCGCACTCCTTAAGTCCGATCAGCATTCCGAGATACGTACCCATGCTTCCGACCGTAACATAGACTGACGCATCACCGATGCCCAGGCCCCTTGCCTGTTTATCAAGTTCCATAGCGCACTCTACGTATCCGAGCATTCCTATCTCATTGGAGCCGCCCATCGGGACATAATATACCTTTTCGCCCTCGGCCGTATACTTGTCTATGACAGCCTGTCTGCCTGTCTCCATATCCTTCACGAAGTAGACCGGGCAGCCCAGCATTCCGTCCAGAAGCAGATTTGCGCTGATTTCGCCCGGATACTTATCCTCAGTGACGATCGCGCATTTAAGTCCGAATTTTGCAGCCACAGCGGCAGTCAGTCTGCCGTGATTGGTCTGAGCGCCGCCTTCGGTAATAAGCATCGTAGCGCCCTTATCCTGAGCGTCCTTCAGGAAGTACTCCAGTTTGCGGAGCTTGTTGCCTCCGGTTGCGAGATTTGTAAGGTCATCTCTTTTACAATATACATTAATGCCGAGATCCTCCGATACGTTGTTAAGACGCTCAAGAGGAGTCGGCAGATGAAGTATCTCCACTTTATCGTGTCCGAATATCATGTTGTCTCCTTCCCTTTGATCGATCTCTGATCCGACATCTCATTTTAGCATACCGGGGCGCAAGCCGAAATAAATACATTCAGGTACAATGCAATGTGTTAAAATAATATTAATAACGGGGAGGCTACTACAGCCTTCAGCGTGAATTATTAAATCGTTATAAAAGGAGAACGGCTATGGTTAATGAAAAATATTATGGCTATGGCACAGCGCCAAGCATCATCCGCGAACTCTTCGCCTACGGACTGGAGCAGGCCAAGAAACTCGGAAGAGACAAAGTCTATGACTATTCACTGGGTAATCCGAGTATACCTGCTCCTAAAAAGGTAAACGACACAATCAAGAAACTCGTTGACGAAGAAAGTTCCATCCTGCTGCATGGCTATTCGATGGCTCCGGGATTTGAGAGCACAAGAGAATCCATTGCGGCAAATCTGAGAGAAAGATTCAATACTAACGCTCAGGCAAGCGAGCTCTTTATGACTTGCGGATGTGCACCTGCCCTTGTTTCTGTAGCGTGCGCGCTCACAACCAAACCTGATGACAACTTCGTTGTTATTGCACCTTATTTCCCGGAGTACAACGTATTCTTCAAGGCCGGCGGCGGCAAGGTAAGAAGAGTTGATCCTGATATTCCGGATTTCCAGATAAACCTGGAAGCTCTTGAAACAACCATCAACCACGATACCGTGGCTATAGTTATAAACTCCCCGAACAATCCTTCCGGAGTAGTATATACGAAAGAGACCCTTGAGAAGATCGCTGCAGTCCTCAAAAGAAAAGAGGTAAAATACGGTCATCCTATCTATATCATCGCTGACGAACCTTACAGAGAACTCGTTTACGGCGATGCAGTAGTCACATTTATCCCTGAAGTATACGACAACACTATCGTTTGCTATTCATGGTCCAAGAGCCTGTCACTTCCTGGCGAACGTATAGGATATGTATATGTTCCTGCAAAATGTCACAACCAGCACGAAGTACTCAGTGCAGTTGCCGGCGCAGCAAGAGAGATCGGTTCTGTATGCCCTCCTACTCTCATCCAGAGAGTCGTTGAGGAGTGCGTTGACTGCATGCCTGACCTCGTAGCCTATGACGAGAACAGAAATGACCTCTACAACGGTCTGACAGAGATGGGATATGAATGCGCTAAGCCTGACGGAGCGTTCTACCTGTTCATGAAGGCTCCTAACGGTGATGACATGGCATTCAGTGAGGCTGCAAAACTTGAAGAAAACATTCTGATCGTTCCTGGAACAGGCTTCGGATGCCCTGGATATCTCAGACTTGCATACTGCGTATCTAACGAAACCATTAAGAATTCAATGCCTGGATTCAAACGTCTGATTGAAAAATACGGTAAATAGCTCGTTCTACCGATATAATATTATCGTAATAAGACCGGTGCGTCATATACGCACCGGTCTTTTCTATTATTTCTTCTTTATTATCATGTTTTCTACGCCTGTTTTCCTTCTGCAGCGAGTATGCCGACTGCCACAAGCACCTCTCCGACCTTTGAGACCGTTCTGATTTCGATCTTCTCCTTGACTTCATCAGCAACATCCTTGAGATCGTACTCGTTTTCTTCAGGTATGAATACTTTTGTGATACCTGCTCTTTCAGCAGCCATAAGCTTCTCCGGAAGGCCTCCTATCGGTGTTACAGCACCTCTTAGGGCTACCTCCCCCGTCATCGCTATATGAGGGTCAACAACGCATCCGGTCACAAGTGATGAAAGCGCTGTAGTCAGAGCGATTCCTGCAGACGGGCCGTCCTTTGGCACCGCTCCCTCAGGTACATGTATGTGCAGATCGTTCTCGCTGAACTTAGAAGCCTTATCAGGGAAAAGCGTTTTTACAAGGCTCACCGCTATCCTTGCTGATTCTTTCATAACATCACCAAGCTGGCCTGTTATGATGATCTCTCCCTTGCCTTTGGTGAACATTGTCTCGATATACAGTATTTCTCCTCCTACAGGTGTCCAGGCCAGGCCTGTTACTACTCCGGCTTTAGGTTCAGGAAGTATCTTGCTGTGCTGCACAGGTCTTGCGTCGATCTCCTCATCAACTATATCCGGAGTGACAATCACTCTGCGGTCAGGCTCACTTGCAATTTTCACAGCCAGAACACGGCATAGGGTGTCTATACGCTTTCTGAGTCCGCGCACTCCGGCTTCCATCGTGTAGTCCGAAATTATCTTTCTGAGCGCTTCATCAGTGATCTCCATTTTCTGCGTATCGATACCCATGGCTTCCATTGACTTCGGAACGAGGTGCTCACGTGCGATGGAAAGCTTCTCTATAGGTGTATATCCGCTGAACTGTATGACTTCCATGCGGTTCAGAAGCGGCTCAGGTATAGTGTCTGTCGTATTTGCAGTGCATATGAACATCACGTCTGAAAGATCGTACGGTACGTTCATATAGTGATCTGTAAACGTATTGTTCTGCTCAGGATCAAGCACTTCCAGAAGAGCGCTTGCCGGACTCCCGTGATATGAAGCCGAAAGCTTATCGACCTCATCAAGAACCATTACCGGATTGGACACTCCGCTCTTGTGAATGCCGTCCATTATACGGCCGGGCATCGCGCCGATATAGGTTCTGCGGTGTCCGCGGATATCCGATTCATCGTGTACGCCTCCCAGGCTCACTCTCACATATTCACGCCCGAGTGCCCTTGCGATGCTCTTTCCAATGCTGGTCTTCCCTGTTCCCGGCGCACCCACAAAGAGAAGTATCGATCCCGACTGCTCTTTTTTGAGATCCATAACTGCTATCTGCTGTATAATGCGGTCCTTCACCTTGTTGAGCCCATAATGGTCCTCATCAAGCACCTTACGCGCATTGTCAAGATCTATATATGACGCTTCTTCTTTTTTCCATGAAAGTCCTGTCACAAAATCAAGATAATCATACAGCATTCCGGATTCTGCACTCTGGCTGCCCTCCTGTTTCAGGCGGTTGAGGACTTTTTCAGCCTCTTTCCTTGCCGTCTCGTTCATGCCGGACTCAGCGATTTTCTGCTCGAATTTCCGTATATCTGTTATATTTTCAGGATGCATCTCATCGAGTTCCTTTTGAAGGTGCTCCATCTGACGCTTTATGGCCTGCTCACGGTACATCTTCTGATGCTCTTCCTGCTGTGATGTCATAGCCTCATTGGTTATGCGGCCTACTTCCATGAAGCCGTAGAGTGCCTCCTCAATGAGCTCAGCCCTTTTTATGCGGCTGTCCTCTGCAAGTATCGCGTATCTTTCCGCATTTGAGATATCCATCCATGGCGACATGACGCATGCAGCCCTTTCAAGCGAATCAATCTGCTTGAGCCAGTATTCCGCTGAGTCAGCCCACTCAAATCCGGATGCGAACCTGCGCATCTCTGCGAGCATACCGTCAAGCTTTTCTTTCTCAACACTTCTGCTCATATCGTCTATGTCGCTTCTTCTGGTCATAGTGAGTCTTATGGAATCATCCGTTCCTATTTCGATGTTGTCCACATCGACACGGTAACCGGTATGAATAACGACATAACCCTGATGGTTTATTTCCTTTATTTCTCCGGATATTCCTATCGGATAGAAACTTTCCGGAGTGAGGTCCCTGTAGCTCTCATTATCTCTTGCTACTATCAGGACCACTCTCTCTCCTACCACGAGTCCTTTGTCACCCGCGTTCCTTCGCACCTGATTGATGTTGAAATATATATTCGCGTCAGGCGCGAGTATCATGTTATATACAGGTACTACTATCATTTTTGCTCCTTTTTTACCCTTTTTTGATATAAGAATGGCGCATCACAGAGAATTGCGATGCGCCTCTTCTGTAATTGTTATTTCATTCAGAATTTCAGCTTACTGAACCTTTCCTTTTTCGGATATGATTCGTTTCCGATCTTCTGGGCCATCTCCTCGATAGCCTTCTTCTCCTTGCGGTTCAGATGTGTCGGTACTTCAACTACCACCTTCACATAAAGATCTCCCTTGCGGCCTGTCCTTACATTAGGCACGCCTTTTCCCTTTAATCTGAACGACGATCCGGTCTGTGTACCAGGAGTGATGGTGTAACTGTAGCTCTCACCAAATCCCGGCACCTGCACTTTGCCGCCAAGAGCCGCCATATCGAATGTGATAGGCATCTCGAGATAAAGATCATCTCCTCTTCTCTTGTAAGTGCTGTGCGGTCTCACGTTCACAACGATGTAGAGATCTCCGTCCGGTCCGCCGTTGACTCCCGGCTCGCCCTGACCTCTTACGGTCACGATGCTGTCAGTATCAACTCCGGCAGGAATATCGACCTTGATCTTTACATTCTTGCGGTTGACTCCGGCTCCACCGCAATCCGTACACGGATTCTCGATCATCTGGCCGGTGCCTCCGCACTTAGGGCAGGTCGTAATGTTCTGGAACCTTCCGAAAGGCGTGTTACTTACCTGTGAGATCTGGCCGCTTCCGCCACACTGATCGCAGGTCTTTTTTCCGGTACCCGGTTTTGCTCCGCTTCCGCCGCAGGTCTTGCACTTGACGTTCTTTGCTATCTCGATCTGCTTGCTGCATCCGAATAGTGCATCGGTGAAGTCGATGGTGATCGTCTTCTGAAGGTCTCTGCCCTTCTGTGGGCCGCCTCTTCTGGAAGATCTTCTGGCGCCGCCCATTCCTCCGAACATGTCAAATATGTCGTCAAAATTCATTCCGGCTCCGCCGAAGCCTCCTCCGAAGTTGCCGAACCCGCCGAATCCGCCGAATCCGCCCTGGCCTGCTCCGAAGTTCGGATCTACACCTGCAAACCCGAATCTGTCATATTTGTCCTTTTTGTCGGGATCCGAGAGAACTTCGTAAGCCTCGTTGACTTCCTTGAACTTCTCCTCTGCCTCCTTGTCACCGGGATTTTTATCAGGGTGATACTTCATGGCAAGCTTATGATAAGCCTTCTTTATCTCAGCATCCGATGATCCCTTGTTGACCCCGAGGACCTCATAATAATCCCTCTTGTCTGCCATATGGGTAATTACCTTTCACGTTTTTTTGAATTATTTCAGGCGATTAGTCGTCAACTACCTCATAATTTGCATCCACAGTCCCGTCGTTAGGTGCTGAATTTCCGCCGTTGCCAGGGTTGAATCCGCCCATGTTGTTAGGGTCGAATCCGCCCATGTTAGGGTTGAATCCCTGTCCGCCTGCAGCTCCCTGCTGTGCAGCCTGGGCTTCCTGATAGATCCTTGTGGAGATCGGATAGAATGCGTTGGTGAGTGCTTCCATCTTTGCCTTCATGTCGTCAACATTGCCTGCATCGACTGCCTTCTGGAGCTCTTCCTTTGCTGCTTCAACTGCAGCCTTCTCGGAATCCGTGACCTTGTCGCCGAGTTCCTTGAGCTGCTTCTCGATCTCGAAGATCATTCCTTCGGACTGGTTCTTTGTCTCAACTGTCTCTTTCTGCTTCTTGTCCTGCTCTGCGAACTGCTCAGCTTCCTTGATCTTTGCGTTGATCTCATCATCTGACAGCTTTGTCGAAGAAGTGATGGTGATCTTCTGCTCTTTTCCTGTAGCCATATCCTTAGCGCTTACATTTACGATACCGTTAGCATCGATATCGAATGTAACCTCGATCTGAGGGATTCCGCGAGGAGCCGGAGCAATGCCTGTGAGCTGGAATCTGCCGAGTGTGATGTTTCCGGCAGCCATTTCTCTCTCACCCTGCATTACGTGGATGTCAACTGCAGTCTGGTTGTCTGCTGCTGTTGAGAAGATCTGGCTCTTCTTTGTAGGAATAGTAGTATTTCTCTCGATGAGTCTTGTAGCAACTCCGCCGAGTGTCTCGATGGACAGCGACAGCGGTGTAACGTCGAGGAGCAGGATGTCATTGACTTCACCTGTGAGTACTCCGGCCTGGATAGCAGCTCCGATAGCTACGCACTCGTCAGGGTTGATGCCCTTGAACGGCTCCTTGCCTGTTACGTTCTTTACTGCTTCCTGAACAGCCGGGATTCTTGTGGATCCGCCTACCAGGATGACCTTCTCGAGATCAGCAGATGTAACGCCTGCGTCCTTCATGGCCTTGTGCATAGGCTCGATCGTTCTGTCTACGAGGTTCTTTGTCAGCTGCTCAAATCTTGCTCTTGTTACGTCCATATCCATGTGGAGCGGACCAGATGCGTTTGCAGCGATGAACGGCAGGTTGACCTTTGTGGTCTGAGCTGTCGAAAGCTCCTTCTTTGCCTTCTCTGCGGCCTCTTTCAGTCTCTGGAGAGCCATCTTGTCCTGTCTGAGGTCGATGCCGTTCTCCTTCTGGAAGCTGTCTGCGAGGAAGTTCATCAGTGCGTTGTCGAAGTCATCTCCGCCGAGGTGTGTATCGCCGTTTGTAGCGAGTACTTCAAATACTCCGTCGCCGAGCTCAAGCACGGATACATCGAATGTGCCGCCGCCCAGGTCGTAAACCAGGATCTTGTGGCTTCCTGTATCCTTATCAAGTCCATATGCCAGTGAAGCAGCTGTAGGCTCGTTGATGATTCTCTTTACTTCGAGACCTGCGATCTTGCCTGCATCCTTTGTAGCCTGCTTCTGAGCATCGCTG
>CADCHO010000018.1 GCA_902801255.1 uncultured Eubacteriales bacterium
TCAGGTATTCTTCGAGAGGTCCGAGCCATGTCATGGCGCTCTTTGGCGGAACGTCTCTTCCGTCGAGGAAGCAGTGAACTGCCACGTCTTTGACGCCATTCTTCTTAGCCATGTTTATCGTGGCCATGAGGTGTTTCATATGGCTGTGTACGCCGCCGTCCGACACGAGACCCATGATATGGAGTGTGTGTCCATCAGCTGCATTCTTCATGGCAGCCATCAGAGCTTCATTCTCAAAGAATTCTCCGGAATCTATAGATCTCGAGATCTTGAGAAGGTTCTGATAAATGACACTGCCGGCACCAATGTTAAGATGCCCTACTTCGGAGTTGCCCATCTGTCCTGCAGGAAGTCCTACAGGCTCACCGCTTGCATAGATTGTGATGAACGGATAATTATCAAAAAGTTCATCCAGAACAGGCGTCTTTGCTCTGAGAATGGCGTTTCCGTAAAAATCTTCTCTGTAGCCAAATCCGTCAAGGATCATCAGCATGGTTGGTCTGTGTTTCATGACTTACTCCTCTTCTTTTCTTGTGTAAGTGATCATGTCAGCGGCGATCTCCTTTGCCGCCTGACTTACCGGCCTTTCGCTTTCTTCTTCTGTAAGGGCAGGCTTTCCGTCAACGATATCCCTTGCTCTCTTTGCAGTAAGGATTACGAGCGAATACCTGCTGTCTGTCTTGTCTCTGAGTTTGTTTATTGATGGATAAAGAAGCATTTGCGGTTTTCCCCTTTCTTGTATTACTTCTGTTTTGCCTCGTTTTCGTATTCCCTGATAATAGGTTTTACAGCCTCCGGCACCTTAGCTGCCTCTGCAGCCATTATGCATTTTGCCAGTGCAACGGCTTCCTCAAGATCATCATTAACTATGTAGTAATCATATTCTCCTATGAGCTTGATTTCGTTAAGAGCCTGTCCGAGCCGTTTTTCGATCTTCTCTGCCGTCTCGGTGCCTCTTCCTTCAAGGCGCCTTCTGAGCTCGGCGAGACTTGGCGGAAGTATGAATATGAGTACTGCCTCAGGCATCGCCTTTTTTACCTGAAGACCGCCCTGCACATCGATGTCCAGAATCACGTTGCGGCCTCTTTCAAGACGGTTAAGCACCATATCTTTCGGTGTTCCGTAAAGATTGTCAAAAACGGTCGCATGCTCAAGGAAATTCCCTGCCTCTATGTGCTCAAGAAAGACCTCTCTGGAGACAAAGTAATAATCCTTTCCGTCGACCTCACCCTCGCGCGGATCTCGTGTAGTCATCGATACTGAAAACTCGTTGCCGATCTCCTTCAGAAGTTCGCCACACACAGTACCCTTGCCCGTTCCTGACGGTCCAGATATGACATATAATCTGCCTTTTTTACGGCTCATATACACCTCCCAGCTAACTTATAATTTTAGCATACTCTCCTCTGATTTAGCAATTATCAGATTGGCTGCAATGTCTCCCTCTACGTTGATAGTAGTAAAGGCCATGTCGAGCAGCCTGTAGAATGCAGCTATAGGTCCGATCAGATCTATCGGCAGGTTGAATATAGTAAGGAATGATGTCATCAGCACTATCCCGCCTCCCGGTATTCCGGGAGCCGCCATGTTGATTAGTGTTGCAACTATTGCCATCGCAGCAAACTGCGCGAGCGGTATATTGAGCTCATAAAAGTCTGAGACAAAAATCGCCAGGCAGCAAAATGAGCAAGCGCCTCCGCACATGTTTATGGTGCACCCGAGCGGCAGCGTAAAATCGCTTATGGCAGCCGGAACACCAAGGTCTTCAGTGCTCACTCTGATGGTGGTTGGAAGTGTAGCCGCTGAGCTGGTAGTGGAGAGAGTCATAAGTGCGATCTCTCCGCAAGCAAGGAGGAATCTCTTCGCGTCTATTTTCGTGTAGAGCAGCACCGGTATAAGGAATACTATTATGTAAACTGCAATACATGCGAGCCAGCAGCACAATATGTATTTGCCGATTGCCATGAACAATCCGGTACCGTATTGCGCAATAGAGAATGCCATCAGAGACATTACTCCTATAGGCGATGTTTCCATTATTATCGACAGAAGGCGGAACACTGCTTCAGACAGGCTGTTGATCACGTCCACTAATGGTCGCCCTTTATCTCCTATAGAGACTATCGCTGCGGAAAGCAATATCGCAAACAGCATGGTCGGGAGAATGTTATTTGCCGACAGCGCCTCGAATATGTTGTCAGGGAATATGCCCAGCAGCACTTCGGAAATCCTTATCGGGCCTCCGACTTCGCCATCATATACCGGCTGGTTTTCGAACACCACGTCCACGCCCGGCCTTATTATCATCGCCACTCCGAACGCAACTGCGAATGAAGCCAGGAACATCACTACATACAGCAGCACAGTCTTTACCGCTACTCTTTTGAGTGATCCCAGGTTTGCGGAGTTGATGATACCTGTCATTACCGCACAGATCAGGACAGGTATGACCATCATCTTGATGATGTTAAGATAAACATCACCGATGACTTTGGCATCAATTGAAAACTGCGGAGCCAAGGTTCCCAGCAGGATCCCGGCCCCGAAGCCAATAGCTATCCTAATGAACAGATTCTCTTTTTTGAATACAGTACTCACTCTATGTTCTGTACCTGTTCTCTTACCTTCTCGATCTCCGCCTTGAGATCAAGCATGCTGGATGTGATTTCCCTGTCATTCGATTTGGATCCGATCGTGTTTGCCTCACGGTTCATCTCCTGGATGAGGAAATCTATTTTTTTGCCCACGGCTTCCCTGCCGTCGGACTGAAGAAATTTTCTGAGCTGACTGATATGACTGCCGAGTCTTACGAGTTCTTCCGTTATATTGGCTTTGTCTGCGAAGATTGCGGCTTCGAGAGCTATCCTTTCCTCAGGCACCTCGTAAACTCCTCCGAGTATCTCTTCGACTCTCGCTTTAAACTTAGCGGCATATTCTTTTTCGATCTCAGGAGCCCTTTTATCTATGCGGTCCCTGATCTCCTGTATAGTATCAGCTCTTGCGGAAAGATCTGCCGCAAGTTTCTCTCCTTCGGCCTCTCTCATACTGCAGAAGTCATCAAGCGCCCTTGACGTTGCTCCAAGAAGTCTTTTCGCCATGGCTTCTTCATCCTCAGCAGCAGGTGTCGTGACTATAACATCGGGCATTTTTGAGAGAAGGCTGAGCGAAACGCGAGAGTCATCTCCGAAATCGAAGCTGTCTTTCAGCTCTGAAAGGACACTGTAATAACGTGCCGCAAGCTCTTTGTCGAGTCTGACATCGCTGTCGCTCTTGCCGACGTTGTCGACGCTGACGCTCACCTCCACTTTACCGCGATGGAGCCTTTCCTTGATGGCCGACTTTATTGTTTCCTCAGCGAATGAATATCGCCTCGGCATTTTTACGTATATATCCAGATATCTGTGATTTACCGATCTTATCTCTACTGTTACTTTGCTGATTTCGTCAGAGTACTCACCTCTGCCGAATCCCGTCATGCTTCTTATCATGTTGTCAAAACTCCGTTGTTTATTCTGTGACCTCGTCCAGCGCTTCTTTAGAAGCATCTTCTATCACTTCTGCCTCTACGTCAACTGCCTCTTCACGTGTCAGTTCATCTTCAGCTTCTGCCTCGGCTTCCTCTCTGAGACGCTGCTCTTCGGCTTCGCGTCTGGCGTCAGCCTCAGCAAATTTAGCTCTAGTGTTCAGTACTTTTAACACAACATAAATAATTGCGAGTACTACCAATAATTTAAACATATATACCCTCCTTAAATACTCATCAGGATTTATCTTCAGTACATCATATTCTGAGGACGCAGCACGAGTATATCTGCGTCGAGATCATACTCAGCTGTGTTGATGAACCACACCTGCCCGAGGCTTATACCATGTCCCCTGCCTGCTGCATCCTTGAGGAAATTCTCGATGCTGTCGATATTAGGCAATCCGAATTTTGCGGACTCCGATCTGTAATGCATAGGGAGCACCAGCTTTGGCGTCGTCCTCTCGATGAGGTCGAGCGCCTCGTGGCGGTCGTATGTGTAAACACCGCCTATCGGCACGAGAGCTATGTCAGCATCTTTTAGAAGCTCAAGGTTCTCTTCAGTCAGAAGATCGTCGAGCACCTCCCCGATATCGCCGTAATGTATGAGTTTCTCTCCTGTCGTCTTGTGAGTTATCACATATATCCTGTTAGGACCTCTGAGAGCGCCTTTCTTGGGATCGTGGAACGTATCTATCCACTTTACCTCAAACGGGCTTTCGTCCTTAGGCTCGAGCATGATGGCGTCCCTGTAATTGTGATCAAAATGATCGTGCGAGCACAGCACTTCGCTCGCCGCGTCTCTTATGTCCCTGAAACCTCTGACCGAGCCGGGCTCATACGGATCAAAAACTATTGAATAGCCTGTCTCTTCATCAAGGATCTTGAAGCATGCATGTCCTGAATACTTTATTATCATAATAGTCCCCTTTTTTATAGTATGAGTGAGACAGCTGATTCGATCGTATCGATTTCACATAACCCGCTGCCTTTTTCATATTCTCCGTCAAGAGTCCAGTGTACGTTTTCATCCAGCTCAAACGAAACTCTCTTCGCCGAGTATTTTTCTATATGTTGTGAATTGAAGGTGCCGTTGAGTATGCTGGCAGTCGTGTCGCTAAGTTCGATAAGGTCCTTAGGCATTTTGATCAGGAGCACTTCCATCAGGCCGTCATTCATATCAACATCGAGTTTCTGAAGATTGACTATGCCGCCTATGGACTTGGAATTGCATACACCTCCGAGAACATAATCACCTTCGTGGATCTCTTCTTCCGGTGTTCCCTTCTCAAGTGTTATTTTTGCATGTATCGATTTTATATGTGCAAGCTCCTTTACGCCTGCCATTACATATGCTGAGTGTCCCAGAATGTTCTTGATATTCTGCGGCACGGAATATGTAGTCGACGTAAATGCACCGAAACTTGCTACATAGCTGAAATAACGGCCATTGAAGCAGCCAATATCTACATGCTGCGGTGTACCCCTGACAACCTTTTCTGCACATTCAAGAATCGACTTCGGCAGCCCTATGGAATTGGCAAAGTCATTTGTTGAACCTGCCGGAATGTATCCTATAGGTGTATTATGACCGCCTTTGAGAAGTCCGTCTATAGCACCGTTCAAAGTACCGTCACCGCCCGACACTGCCACTATATCGGCTTCTCCGCCGTATTCAGCCGCAAAAGAATTCGCATCTCCGGGGCCAGTAGTCATCAGTACCTGAGTCAGATAACCTGCTCCCGAAAAGATTCCGATAATATCCGCCATGTGCTTCGGTGCCTGCATGAGCCCCGATTTCGGGTTCATGATAAACAGTATTTTTTTTCTGCTATGTACCATCATTTCTCCTTAGCATTATATGCATTTACTGATCGTCATCGCCCTCTTCCAGCTCTGCCCTGCGAGTTTCGATCTCCTCTTCAATCATTTCCATGACCTGCATGGTCTCAACCAGCTCTGCGATCTCCCTTTCACGTTTCTCGTCATAACCGGGGTCAAATTTTCTCGACATTCTCACTGCAAGACTGTCAAGCGACCTGTCTACCATATCGTAATCGCCTATAATGAGCTTGTTCCACATCTCATCGCCGTTGGCACCGTACTGCTTAATGAGGTATTCCTTGATTTTTGCAGGAGTTAACCTGCCCCGCCTCATATGTATGTCCCATGACTTGTTGAACATCATGCCTATGCAGAGCACCCAGCTTATGAGGTAGAACCACAGCATCATGGCTACGATGTTTGAGAATGCTCCGTATAGAACGTTGTAATTTGTAGCCCTGGAAATGTACAGCGAATATAGCCAAGTGACTATCAGTATGCCGATTGTTGCGAACACGGCCCCCGGAAGGATTGCTCTGACAGGGACACGTATGCGCGGCAACAGATAGTAATTTGCGAGGATGACGATGAAAAACATGCCCGCGAGAATAGGAGTCCTGAGTCCTGAAATGAGTCCCTCAATATAGGTGTTCTGCAAAACCCTTCTGGCAATGATTTCTCCGTACACATAGCCTACTACGGTTATGGCAACTGCTATTATTGAAATAGCAGCGATCGGAATAGCCTTGAGTCTCTCTGTAAAGAAGCTGAACCGGTATCTGCCGTAACTGAGAGTGTATGTTGTCAGTCTCGACAGCGAATATGCGAGGGATGAACTCGCCCAGAGGGCAAGGAGTACCAGAAAGAAGCTGCTTACCGCAGTAGATGATGCAGAGAACAGACTCTGAAGAAAACTTCCCATCTCAGTCGAAAGATGGGCCTCGAGCCAGTCCCTGATAAAATCCATCGATACATCGAAAATACCCAGCACCTGGGTAAGTACGATCAGCATCGGTACTGACGCCATAAAGAAGAAATACGCGATCTGCGCAGCAAATCCCGCATAATATTGGTCGTCAAACTGCCTCCACAAGTGGAAGCCTATCTTCAGAACTCTTTTCCATGTAAGATGGAGTTTCTTCTGTTCCGGATTATCAGATGTACTGTCCCAGAATTCATTCATGCTGTCAGTTTAGCCGGCATCAGCCCAGCAGTCTCTCCAGTTCTGCAAGGGCTTTCGCTCTATGGCTTATGGTGTTCTTGAAATCCGTTCCCAGTTCCGCAAAAGATTTGCTGTATCCATCCGGTATAAATACCGGATCGTATCCGAAGCCGCCTTCACCCTTTTTTGAAGTTGCAATATGCCCCCTGCACTCTCCTTTTGCCACAAGCACATATCTGCCGTCCTGAGGCTTAGCTTCCTCAGGAACGTCTTTTCCGTTCGGATATATCAGGGTGATCACCGTTACAAATTTAGCTGTCCTTTCGTTTTCAGGCACGCCGTCAAGGGCGGCAAGCAGCTTTGTGTTGTTGTCGTCGTAAGTGCAACCCTCACCTGCGTATCTTGCGCTGTATACACCCGGCGCTCCGCCGATGGCATCTACCATAAGTCCTGAATCATCAGCTATAACAGGACTGTCAAGGTATTTTGCAAGCGCAGGATCAGCAGCTATCATGTCCATTATGACGCTGGCCTTCAGATGTGAGTTTTCTTCAAAAGTGGTGCCCGTTTCCTCTATGTCGTCTGTCGGGATCCCCGCGTCGTCACGCGTTATAACATCAAGGCCGAACTTCTCAAGTATGGCCCTGATTTCTTTGATCTTATTCTTATTTTGTGATGCTAATATTGCTGTTCTCATAGATATGTAATTGTATCATTTTTCCCGCGCGGCCGCCATCATAAGAGCGCATTCTATGCGCTTTCTGTGCAGTTTGCAGCCAAAACGGTAAACTTTATTGATATCTCCGTTTGAGTGATAATTGTTTGCAGCACAGCCTCCTGCGCAGTAAAGCCTTGCCCAGCAGTCTTTGCAGTCGTCCCGTGTATAGATGTTGTTGCCGTTTCTGAAGAAGTCTACAGTCTCCGGATGAGTTATGCCCTCATAAATATTACCTACTATCATATTGTCATCGCCGACAAACTGATGACACGGATAGAGGTCGCCGGTCGGTGTTACTGCAAGGTATTCCGTAGCAACTCCGCAGCCTGCCACCCTCTTATAGATGCAAGGTCCGCCGGTCAGATCGACTGTATAATGATAAAAACTGAAGCCTTCTCCGCGCTCCTCACGTGCGAGCATTTCGAGAGCAAGTTTCTCATATTCCTCATAGAGCTGCGGCAGATCATCTTCGTGCAAAGCATATGGAACATCAGGATCAGATACAACAGGCTCGATCGACGTTTCTCTGAACCCGAGATCCGCCATCGCCAGTACGTCAGCTGCAAAGTCCTTGTTATATGCGGTGTACGTGCCGCGCATGTAGTACTCGGATGACCTCCCGGCATTCTTCAGGCGCGAGTCCACAAGAGCCTTGAAGTTGTCCATTATCAAATCATATGTGCCGCCTCCGGTCTTGCTGTGCCGCATGCGGTCATGAGTTTCACGCCTTCCGTCCATGCTGAGCACAACATTGCCCATCTCGCGGTTCGTGAACTCTATAACATCGTCATCGATCAGCACCCCGTTCGTCGTCAGTGTGAAATTGAACAACTTGTTGTGCTTTTTCTCGAGCTCCCTTCCGTACGCCACTATCTCTTTGCAGACATCCCAGTTTATGAGCGGTTCACCTCCGAAAAAGTCAACTTCAAGATGCCTGCGGGCACCGGAATGCTCCACGAGATAATCCAAAGCGCGCTTTCCGACCTCAGCACTCATGATGCCGCTCTTACCGCTGTAATCACCTTTACCGGCAAAGCAGTACTCACAGTCCATATTGCATCCATGCGCAACGTGAAGGCATATTGCCTTGAGGACAGACTGTTTGATCTTGATCTCGTCTGCTGCCTGTTCGAAGGGATCTTCCGACCACAGCAGCCCGTTTTCACAGAGTTCAGCTATGTCTTCCAGTGTCTCAGCTGCATCTTCCATGGTGATGCCGTGTTTACGGGCGATCTCAGATGAGATCTCAGTTCTGAGCCTGCTGTCGTTCAAAACTGCTTTGGGATCGCACTCAGACCTGCATACTTCTGTATCCAGTCTCTCAATTGCATCGTAAGCGACATCGTCGACCGAGTGCACTGCACCGCTCGCCGCGTCGATAATCATATTGAATCCGTTTAATCTGTATGTATGTATCATTTATTTTCCCTAAGTGAAGCAAAAGAAAAAGCGGCGCTGCATTCAGCAGCGCCGCCGTAAGCATCTTACTTTTCCTTGCGCTGCTCGCAGTGCTGATTTGCAACGCTGCAGGAAGTCTTGCTTGCAGACTGGCATGAAGTCTGGCACTCACCGCATCCGCCTGTGACTCTGGACTCAGCCATATCTCTTGTTGTAATTGTCTTAATTCTCTTCATTTTTAAATCCCTCCGTCAGAATTTATCCCTATGTAGGATACCATCACGTCGCAAATCTGTCAATCTGCTGCGGGTGGTTGAGCATCATGCTAGTCGTTTATTTCAACTGAGAACATCGTACCCGAATCCTTGAAAGTTTTTCCGGCCGGCTCTTTACTCTCATCAGCCAGGTAATCAACGAAACTCGATGCATCATAAACCTTAGTTTCTGCAGAAGCTCTCTCCTCTTTTGAAATCGCTTCTTTTGCTGCTGCAGCATCCGCGATTTCTTTCTCAAGAGCATCAAATTCTGCTTTTGCTTCTGCAACAAAGGTCGGAACTTCAGGTGCTTCGAAATCCGCCGGGATAGCTGTTCTAGGGACTTCAAGTGTAGCACGTCTCTCGAAAGGCGTTTTCTTTTCGACGGTCTCAGGTGCAGGTTCATGATGTTCAGGAGCAGCTGTGATCCTGAAATCGAACACAGCTTCCTTTCTCATGTCTCTGTTGACTATCCTGATTCTGTCAGCCTTTCCATCAGTGCTGTCTGCTTTAACAAGAATGTCTTTTGTCTCTCCTGCTGCTATGTCAAGAGTTACATCCTGGCCGGGGATAGGCGGAAGATCCCAGTTTCTGGTATCAGGATTGTAAGCAGTGTGGAAGAATCTGATTTTTCCGACTGTAACATTTATGTGATATATGCAGTCCTGATTGACGCTAGGAAGCAGGCATTCACTCTGCTTATCACCCAGCTGTCCTCTGAGGTTGACCGTTCCTCTCGCTGTTTTGTATACAAGACCTCTGTACACATGGCGGGAGTGAGCTTGTTCACTTACGATGACAACTTCGCAAGGAGCGTTATTTATCACATACTCGGTTGTAGCTCCGATGGAGTTGATCATATCCTCTTTGGAGGACTTAGTCATGATTATGAGGTCAGCTCCCGTTTCGCGTACTGCTCTGACGATCCTGACACCTGCTTTGCCGACAGCTGACAGCTTTGCCACCTTATAGCCATCAAAAGATTCAGCAATGAGATCGAGTTTCTCATCGAGCGCTTTGAGAGCGGCATTTTCCATTTCGCTCCTGACTGAATAGTCCAGTCTCTCATCTATCATCATAAGTATGAGATCCGCTTCCTCAGGAGTGTAATGATCTTTAACGTATGCCAGTGCTTTCAGGCTGCGCTGTGTTTCTTCGATTGGGATAAGTATCTTTTTCATAAGTTTATCCTCTTCTAAATTCCCAATATATTAACTGTTTAATTGTAGCACGCGAATATTGATATTATCAATTTTATTAACTCTATTTAAGGAACTTGCTGTTGTTCGTCAGAATAAAGATTTCAGCAATAGCATACAGCACCAGATAGTCGTCATCATATGAAATTATGATGTCATTTCTGCACCTTCCATGCTGATCAAAAAGAAGATTCGGCGAACCTCCGATGACCGCTTTCAGCTTTCCCTCATGCTCTATCATATAGTTGCATGATATCTTTGCTTTCATGCATGACGGGAAGAGGATCATCGTAAATATTCCTGCATCGGTGTCAGCCTCAAAGCCCTCACCACGGGAATCCCTGAACCTCCTGATTTCTCCGAAATGCTCTCCGTCAGAAAACAGCTCAAAGCCTGCAGATTCAGCAGGATAACCTTTTTTGTCGAAAGAGTGCGGCACCACGGATGCCATCTCATTGCCATCTACATCATACACTTTTGCTGTGAACGGACGCAGCGAAGTCTCAACTCTGAGCACATCATTGCCATCTGAATCCCTGAAGTATCCTTCGACTGAATTGTGATAGTAAAACTTGTAGAAATCCAGGCTTTCCGGCACTTTCGCACCTCTTTCCGCATGGAGCTTTTCTATAAGTTCCGCCAGATGTTTTACCAGCATCACAGACGCGAGTTTAAATCCTGCAAACACTGCGTATCTTTCAGGGGTAACTTCTGCCTCCTGCGGATTTACAAGATTCCCGAATCTGTATTCGTCCTCATCTTTTCTGATGATGTTCTCAAGTCTGGTAACATGTTTGACGTCGATATAGTTTTTTCCGCGCGAAATAACCACGCAGTCCTTGAAGCTGCACGGTCCGAATACTATGCTGTCACCCGGAAATCCCTTATGTTCAGCTATCCACGGTTTGCCGAGAGGAGTGTCAAGATCCTTGAGTTTTTCATAGATCTCGGCAATGCTCATATCGGTCTTTACGATCTTTTCATAGATGCTGCGTTCATTACGGGTCCCCCCGCCGCGGTTCCAGAATATCCCGAATGCGATCAGCAGGGTGATCCCGCCCATGATGTATCTGCCTACAGACATCATGAGCAGGCTCATTATTACTGCCAGAATTCCAACAGCGGTTATCGCTTTATCTTCTTTCATGCGAGATAAGATCCCCTTCTATACCCTTATTTTATGCAAGCAGAGCGTCGATAGCTTCCCTAACTGCCTTGCGGTTCTCTTCTGCCTTCTCAGCTGTTGCTCCCTGAGCCATGACATAAGTCTTGATCTTAGGCTCTGTACCCGATGGTCTGACTGCTACAGCGCATCCGTCAGCGAGATTGTAGAAAAGAACATTGCTCTTTGTGAATCCAGGAACATCTCCGAGATAGTCAGTCACGCTTTCAACCTTGAGCCCTATCTCTTCCGGAGCATTCTTTCTTATGCGTGCCATGACGGCTTCTCTTCTTTCATTAGAATCAAAGCCTCCGAATACTGTGGATTCTGTATTCTCTACAAAATATCCGTACTTCTCGTAAAGAGCCATGAGTCCGTCATAGACCGACATTCCCTGTGCCTTGTAGTAGCATGCCATCTCAGCCATCATCATAGCTGCATATACGGCATCCTTATCTCTTGCATAAGATCCGCCGAGGAATCCGATACTCTCCTCGAATCCGAAGAGGAAGTGCTCATCGCCGTTTTCTTCGAGATCCTTGATCTTCTCTCCGATGAACTTGAATCCTGTAAGTACGTCGTACATCTTTACGCCGTTGTCAGCTGCGATCTTGTCAGCCATAACGGTCGAAACGATTGATTTGCAGACGAATGGCTTCTCAGGCATTGTGCCGAGTTCTTTTCTGACTGTGAAGATGTAGTCGAGCATAAGGCATGCTTCCTGGTTGCCCGAAAGGATCTTGTAACCGTCTTTTGCCTTTACGACTGCGCCGCATCTGTCGCTGTCAGGGTCAACGCCGATGACGAGCTCTGCGTCATTCTTCTTTGCGTACTCGATAGCAAGAGCGAAGCCCTCTGTGTTTTCAGGGTTCGGCGACTTTACAGTCGGGAAGTTTCCGTCAGGTATCATCTGCTCTTCTACAGGAATGATAGCTCCGTAGCCCTGTCTTCTGAGGATCTCCGGAACCAGCTTGTAGCCTGCGCCGTGGAACGGAGTGAAGACGATCTTCATGTCTTTCGCCACTTGATCAATGTACTTGCGTGTGATTGAAGTCTCCATTACCCTGTTGATGTATGTCTCATCCATAGGATCGCCGAGGATCTCAACCAGTCCTTCAGCTACAGCTTCGTTATAATCCATTGTCCTTACATCCTTGAAGATGTCGACCTTTGCGATTTCAGCAGACACAATGTTCGCATGCTCAGGTCCGAGCTGTGCTCCGTCTGCCCAGTAAGCCTTGTAGCCATTGTATTCCTTAGGGTTGTGGCTTGCCGTGATATTGATGCCTGCGATCGAGCCGGTCTCTCTTACTGCAAATGAAAGCTCAGGAGTAGGACGCATGTCGTCGAAGATATAGACCTTTATGTTGTTAGCTGCGAGTACTGCTGCCGCTTCCTCTGCGAACAGCCTTGAATTATTTCTTGAGTCGTGTGCTATGGCTACGCCATTGCCCTCTTTGGATTTGCCGCCGAGCTGACCTCCGTTAGCGATAATGAGATTGGCCAGACCCTGTGTAGCATATCTTACGGTATAAACGTTCATCATGCCTATACCGGCTCCCATTATGCCTCTAAGGCCTGCTGTTCCGAAAGTGAGCATGGCCTTGAAACGGCCTTCTATTTCTTTTTCGTCTCCCTCGATCGCTCTGAGCTCTTCCTTTGTCTTTTCATCAACTACTCTTGACGAAAGCCAATACTCGTACTCTTCTTTGTAGTTTCTCTTCATGTCTGTCCGCCTTTCTTTAACCTACTTCTTCAAACTGTGAATTGTATAATTCTGCGTAGGCACCGCCCTTTGCGAGCAGTTCCTCATGTGTGCCCTGCTCAACGATATCGCCGTGATCCATAACAAGGATGAGATCGGCGTTTCGTATGGTCGAGAGCCTGTGTGCGATGATGAAGCTTGTCCTGTCTTCAGTGAGGGCATCCATCGCCTTTTGAATTTCTTCTTCTGTTCGTGTATCTACTGACGAAGTCGCTTCGTCGAGTATCAAAAGTCTTTTGTCTGCCAGCACGGCACGCGCTATCGTAAGGAGCTGTCTCTGCCCCTCGGATATGTTGGTAGCGTCCTCGTTGAGCACCATCCTGTATCCGCCCGGCAGCGCCTTTATGAAGTGGTGCGCCTTGGCCGTCTTTGCAGCCCGTATGATCTCTTCGTTTGTGGCATCTTCTCTGCCATAAGCTATGTTCTCTTTGATGGTACCGCTGAACAGCCATGTGTCCTGGAGAACCATCGCGAAATTGTCACGGAGTTCCTTACGGGTGAATTCCCTGATGTCATGACCGTCTATAAGAATAGCTCCTCCGTCTACATCATAGAACCTCATAAGTAATTTTACCATAGTTGTCTTGCCGGCGCCCGTAGGACCTACGATCGCTATCTTCTGACCCGGCTCGACTTTTGCGCTGAAGTCCTTTATGACCGGATGATCCTTCTTGTATCCGAATCTCACGTGTCTGAATTCAACAGCGCCCTTTATCTCTCCCATCTCGTCATCAGCTCCCGGTGCGTCGATCTCTTCTTCCTCGTTCAGGAATTCAAAGACTCGCTCTGCAGCTGCTGCCATCGACTGCACCTGGTTCATTATCTGTGCGATATCCTGTATAGGCTGGCCTATGTTTTTTACGTACTGTACGAACGCCTGTATGTCTCCTACTCCTATTGCGCCTCTTACACAGAAGATACCTCCTGCGACTACGACTGCAGCGTATCCGAGATTGCTCACTATCCTCATCAGCGGCCGCATCAGTCCGGACAGGAACTGTGACTTCCACGCGGATTCATACAGTTTCTCATTCGACTCGTCAAATTCCTGCCTGACCGCTTCTTCCCTGTTGAAAGCTTTGACTACCAGGTGACCCGAAAAGGTTTCCTCTACCTGTCCGTCTATGATGCCCAGGTACTTCTGCTGAGCAGCGAAATGTTTCTGCGACACCTTTATGAGCAGACCCATGACCAAAGCTGAAAGAGGCAGTACGAGGAGCGCTATCAGTGTCATCGTTACGTTTATCGTAAGCATCACTACTATGATGCCTGTCATGCTTATTATAGCCCATATGAAGTTAGAAATGCTCTGACTTAATGATTGTCCGAGTGTATCGACATCGTTTGTTATCCTTGAAAGGATCTCTCCTGTCTGCACGCGCTCAAAGTAGCCTATCGGCATGCGGTTGATCTTTTCAGATATGTCCCGCCTCATCCTGTAGACTATCTTCTGTGTGATGTTAGTCATGATGAGAGCCTGTATGTACTGGGCAATGGCACCTATGAAATACAGCGCCATGGTCAGCAGAAGAACACGTGCTACGGCATCAAAGTCGATGCCGCCGGTGCCGTGTATCTTGTTCATAACACCCTCTGCCAGCAGTGTAGTGGCCTTTCCCATTACTTTAGGGCCGACTGTCTCAAAGACAGTAGCGATCGCGGACACTACAATAACTACCGCCACGGCAAATTTATACCCGCCCATGTATCTGAGCGTGTCTCCTACCGCTTTGCGGAAGTTTTTAGGCTTTTCTCCCGGAGCAAGTATGCTGCTCGGCCCGCCGCCTCTTCTTCTCTGCCGCTTGCCGTCGCCCTGCCCGGTCTGAGGTTCTTCAGCTTCCTGTCCGGTCTGCTCTGCGTATTCTGTTTTCGGCTTCTTTTCTTCGCTCATTTACTATGCGAGCGCTGCCTCCGACAGCTGCGATATCGCTGTGTCTCTGTATATCTCACAGGTTTCCATAAGTTCTTTATGGGTTCCCTTGCCTACTATCCTTCCCTCATCGAGCACGATTATCTGCTCCGCATGGAGGATCGTTCCTACTCTCTGTGCCACTATGATGCGCGTACTGCCGGTTATCTGTTCGGCAAGCGCTTTTCTGAGAGTGACGTCTGTCTTCATATCAAGGGCTGAGAATGAATCGTCAAACAGCATGATCGCAGGTTTTTTCACGACCGCCCTTGCGATCGCAAGTCTCTGCTTCTGACCGCCCGATACATTGGCGCCGCCCTGCGACACCTCCCGGTCAAAGCCCTCAGGCCTTTCATCTATGAATTCAGCAGCCTGGGCTATATCTGCAGCCCGTCTTATTTCCTCATCGCTCGCATCCTCATCACCCCAGCGGATGTTTTCAGCCACGGTGCCGGAGAAGAGTATGCCTTTCTGCGGTACATATCCAATGGCATCTCTAAGTGACTCAAGACTGATGTCTCTTACATCGATGCCGCCCACGGTGACCCTTCCTTCCGTAACATCGAAAAATCTCGGTATCAGGTTGATAAGCGTAGTCTTTCCGCATCCAGTTGCGCCAATGATGGCAGTAGTTTCACCCGGCTTTGCAGTGAAGTCGATATCCGTCAGGACATCCTCCTCAGCGTCCGGATACCTGAATGTAACATGCTCGAACCTGATCTCAGCGCCCTTCCTGTGTCCGTCTGCTTCATCCGCGGTCAGGATCTCCGCATCTTCCCTGTTCTTTATGGAAGTCTCCGTATTAAGCACTTCATAGACTCTGTCCGCAGCTATTCCCGCTCTCGGAATGAATATGGCCATGCTGGCTATCATCAGGAACGAGAAAACTATCTCCATAGCATATGCGATGAATGCTGTCATGGTGCCTACCTGGAGACCGCCTGTGTCGATGCGCCCTGCCGAGACCCATGTGATCCAGATCGAAAGACCATACATGATGATCATGAGTAAAGGTGTGATCGATATCATCGTCCTATTTACGAATAGCTGGTTACGGTAAAGGTCATTGTTAGCCTTGTCGAAACGCTCTTCTTCGGTCTCTTCCCTGCCGAATGCGCGTATTACCTGGATACCTGTCAGTATCTCACGCGATACAGCGTTGAGAGCATCTATGAGGGTCTGCATTATCCTGAACTTAGGCATCGCTATGACGAACATGGCCCCCGCCATAAGCAGAATAGCAATGACTCCTGTCACTATCACGAAGTTCATGTGCGCATGCGTCTGATATACCTTTATGATAGACCATGTGCATATACATGGCGCAAAGAGCATCATTCTCAGCATCATGGTCGATGTCATCTGTACCTGCTGGATGTCGTTCGTGGCACGGGTTATCAGGGACGATGTCCTGAATTCTGTCATCTCAGCATTTGAGAACGACATTACATTAGCAAAAAGGCGTGATCTCAGATCACGTCCTATACTGGCTCCGACTCTTGCTGCCAGGAGCGATATAAGAGTGGTGAATATCATAACAGAAACAGACATCAGCAGCATAAGGCCGCCGCATCTGAACATGAACGAATTCTGGATGGCAAGGAGATCGAGGCCCGCCTCCTGGTCGCAGTCTCCTGCATAAGCAATGCCCATGGCGAGCATATTGCTGTTCATTTCGCGGCTTCTTCCGCTGATCGATGAAATGTTTTCACTTCCGCCGCCGGCAGAAGCCTCAGCATCAGACAGGGTTTCCCCATTCTTCTCGGCATAGCGTCTCACCAGCGGGGTGAGCAGGACTTCATCCAGCTCATCCAGCTCATCTTCAGACATATTTCTTCTGTGATAAACACCACCAGTATCCGATGTCTCAGTGTCAAACGCGTTCTCCCAGAAGGACCGCTGGCCGTCTGTCATCAGAGCCCCTGCTGCTTTGAACTCTGTCTCGGTTATGGCTTCAGGTACAATATGCTCTATGCCTCTGTTCTGGATGCCTGTATCGATAAGCGCCTGCGTGTACTGCGGCAAATTCATCTCACAAAAAGCCTGTCCTGCCATAAGAAGCAGAACAAGCAACGCAGTCCATTTATAAGGTATCAGTGTCCTGAAGAGATTCTTCATTTATCAGTCGTATTTTGAGGTCCTTGTTTCGTCTATACTGCCTACTGTCTCAAGAGCGCGCACTATATCCTCCAGACATCTGACCTCTATCACATTGTCGCGGTCAAGCTGCCTGCAGAAATCCTGCGCTCTCATATCATCAAGGAAGCTGAAAAAGCGGTCATAATAGCCGTTTACGTTATATATCATCACCGGCTTGTTGACTTTGCCGAGCAGTCCAAGGCGTTTGTATGTCATGACCTCAGTGATTTCATCAAGGGTGCCCATCCCGCCCGGAAGAGCAATAAATGCGTCCCCGTTTTCTATCATCCAGTTCCGCCTTGCCGACATGTCATCAGAGATCACGACCTCCGCAAGATCATCGCGTGTCTCCTCGGCAAGAATAAAGAACCGCGGCGTGACGCCTATCGCCTCGCCGCCTCCTTCGATCAGAGCATCAGAAACCGCGCCCATCATACCGGAGTTGCCCGCTCCGTAGACAAGTGTGTGGCCTTTTGCCGCCATCCACGCGCCAAGCTCCCTGGCACGTGCGATGTATTCAGGATCCATTCCTTCCGCTGCTCCGCAATATACTGTTATATTCATCTACATCACCGATCTGGCCTGCATGTCTTTGAGGACTGTTTCATCAGAGTTTTCATCAGCGTTTTCCTTATCCCACTCAGGATCATAGAACAGGTTGAGTCTCAGCTTGTTGGAGATCTCCCTGAGGAGCTTGCATCCGGCGATACTGTTGCCCTGAGCGTCAAGTGCAGGTCCGAATACGCCTATACCTGCGCGCTTGTCGGAAACTGAAAGAAGTCCGCCGCCGACTCCTGACTTTGTAGGGATGCCTACTTTGATCGCAAATGTTCCGGATCCGTCATACATGCCGCATGTAAGCATCAGAGTCTTGGCGATACGTGCCGTGCGCGAAGACATATATCTCTTTCCGTCGACTACGCATACACCGTCATTGGCAAGCTTCTTTCCGAGGTTCGCAAGCGATTCGGCAGTGACATTCATGGAGCACATCTTTGTATAGAATCTGAGAGTATCCTCTACATCAGTCGTTATGATGCCCTTGCTCTCGAGCAGATACGCGATGGAGCGGTTACGTGAGCATGTCTTCATTTCTGAATCGAATACAGACTCGTTAAGCTCTATATCCATGTCCGAGCATACATTTCTTGTATATCTGATCATGTCCTGGAACGACACCTCAGGCAGAAGAAGTCCGCATACAGCCAGAGCTCCGGAGTTGATGAGCGGATTGTACGGTTTCGAATTACTGACATCCAGCTCGACCAGAGAGTCAAAAGCTTCTCCTGAAGGTTCCATGCCCACCTTCCTGAACACCGCCTTGAGTCCGCATACTTCCAATGCTACTATGAGCATTATTACTTTTGAAACAGACTGTATCGTAAACCTTGTATCGTAATCACCCAGGCAGATTTTATCGCCCTTAAGAGGATACAGGCATATTCCGAGCTGATGAGGATCCATTTTGCCCAGCTCCGGGATATACGTTGCTACTGCACCCTTTGGGATCTCTTCTCTGGCAAGATTCATCGCCTTATCGATGATCTCCGCTGCTCTTTTTGTTTCTATCAGTTGATAATGCTTATCAATAACAGGTTCCGCTGCCGTCTCGGTTACGAGCACTTTTTCGTTTGTATTATCAGCCATTTTGACCTCCCTGCTGCAGTCACTGCGCCTTGTAAAGAGCAGTAAGCAACGCTTGTTGATATCAGATTATAGTTAATTAATTGTACATCAAAACAGCCTTTTATGAAAGGCAGGCACGTATTATTAATCCCCTGCCCGGGGTTAACTTTTCAAAGCGCTTTTGTTAAAATGCATATTATCAGGAAAATGAATCCGGGGAGGCTGAAATGTCAGACAATCACGAACACGGTCACACTCATGAACACGAACATTTTCATGAGCATACGCATGTAGACGAGAACGGTCACGAATACACACATACACATGTACATGGCAGCGGGTCGCATCACCATGAGCACGGTCATGTCCACTCTGCAGAACATACAAAAGCAGTAATGAACAGAATGAGCCGTATAATAGGCCACATGGAATCCACCAAGCGAATGGTGGAAGACGGCCGCGACTGTTCCGAAGTGCTGATCCAGCTCTCAGCTATTGAATCAGCTATCAAATCGGTTAGCCGCGTGATCCTCAAAGAACACATGTCTACCTGCATCATAGATGCCGTCAAGCACGACGATCTTGATACCATAGAAGAACTCAATAAGGCTATCGATAAATTTATAAGATAAATTATTTTTGCATATACAGAAAATGGAGCATCTGCCGATGCTCCATTTTTGTTTTTCTGTTGTCTTGCGGTTTATTTGTAAGCAGCTGCGAGTTCCTCAGCAAGTGCATCGAGCTGTGCTCTGCTTGCGTCATTCAATGCCGAGATGATTTTTACATCATTTTCGCAGTATGTCATGTTCTTGCATCCTTCGAGCATGCCCTTCATGACCTTTGCAGCCTGCGGTGCCCAGGATCCGTTCTCGATGAACGCGAGTCTCTTGTTCTGATAATTGCGCTCAGTAAGTGACTCGATGAATTCCCTCATGAACGGGAAGATGCCGTTATTGAAAGTCGTAGTAGCAAATACGACTGTATCGTATCTGAATGCGTCTTCAACAGCTTCAGCGATGTCGTCCCTTGCAAGGTCTGTTACTTCGACTTCAGGTACACCCATTGCCTCAAGCTTCTCCGCAAGGAGCTCTACCGCCTTCTTTGTGTTGCCATATACAGAAGTATAAGCTATAACAACACCCTTCGATTCAGACTCATACTTTGACCATGTATCGTAAAGTCCGATGTAGTAGCCGAGGTCGGATACGAGAACAGGGCCGTGAAGTGCACAGATGATCTCAATATCCAGCTTGGCAGCTTTCTTGAGAACTGCCTGAACCTGAGGGCCGTACTTTCCGACGATACCGAAATAGTAGCGTCTTGCCTCACATGCCCAGTCGTCGTCCTCTTCGCTTGTTTCGCCGATCACATCAAGTGCTCCGAATCTTCCGAAGCCATCTGCCGAAAACAGCACTTTATCTGTCGCATCATAGGTCATGATGACTTCAGGCCAGTGCACCATCGGAGCTGCGATGAAGTTCAGAACATGTCCGCCGAGATCAAGAGTATCGCCTTCCTTTACGACTACTCTTCTGTCAGCAAAATCTTCGCCTTCGAAGAAGTTTGCTATCATTGTGAACGCCTTCTGTGACGAGACGATCTTTGCATCAGGGAATGCGTTCATGAATCCCATGATCGACCCGGAGTGATCCGGCTCCATGTGCTGGATAACGAGGTAGTCAGGAGCACCTGCAGCTTCCCTTACCTTGCCGATCCACTCGTCTGTGAAATGAGCGTCAACGGAATCCATGACTGCGGTTTTTTCACCCTTTACTACATATGAATTGTAGGCCATACCGTCCGGAACTATATAATGGCCCTCAAAGAGGTCGATGTCGTGATCGTTGACACCGACATACAGGATATCATTTGTAATCTTCATTCTCGATTAATCTCCTTGGTTTAATTATTCTGCTTTCCAGAGCGAGTGCAGGTTGCAATATGCATAAACAGCCTCTACCTCATCTCCATCGCAGATCTTGAAGCATGCAGCAGGAGCTTCTCCAGGATTGAGTGCTTTTCTCTGATTGCCCTGCTTTGTCTTAAGCGCGATCCATTCGATGTAGTGCTCAGGAACCATTGGATGCTCTGCAGCTCCTACCTTTACCTCTACGACGTCGCCCTTTACTTCAAAAACAGGCACGTGCTTTTCAACAGCAGCATCTGTTGTCCCCGCAACGATCTCCTTCATAGGCTCTCCACAGCATATAACAGGAACACCGGTTTTCTTTACGATAGCTACGATCTGTCCGCAATGCGCACACTGATAAAATTTCATTTCCATAATTATCCTCCCGGTAAAAGTTACCTTTAATTCATCCTGATAATTGTAGCATAGCGAGGCAAAACGGGCAATTGCGGGACCGCTTTTTTATTGACGGGTATCGCTTTAGCATGGTAAATTAATGTATCAAAAATGAGTAAAAAAGCAAGTTTAAATAATCAAACGGAGGACAGCAAAATGAAGACTTTACCTTTCAGATATGAGGTTATGGACGGCAAGGGAGAGCCTATGTTTATAGATTTCAGAAGAGCCACTGTGGACGATCTTGACAAGGTGATCGCACTTCAGAATGAAATAGTGGAAGCTCTGCCTGATAAAGACCTTTACGCTACTTTCACCAGGGAGGAATCTCTTGGCCAGCTAGAACACGATATCTGCATGATGGCCGAGTGTGACGGTGAAGTCGCGGGCTATTCCGTTATGATACCGAACGATCCTGACAACCCGGAAAACTACGGCAAATACTTCAATTATGACAGAGAGCAGCTGGCGAAAACGGTCTCCATGGACCTTACGATGGTCGCTCCTAAATACAGAGGGCGCGGTATACAGCGTATTTTCAATAAGCTGCGTCTCGGCATGGCCGCTGAGATGGGAGCTTCCGAAGCGCTGACTACCATATCTCCTGACAATCCATACAGCTACAGGAACTTCCTGGTACTCAACTTCGACATCGTCGATGAAAGAGAGCTGTATGGCGGAAAGCGCCGTTACATACTCCGCAAGGAATTCTGACATGCAAAAAGCGGGCAGGTCGCTCGCTTTTTTAATAGCTATTTAAATGCGCATGTAAAGCATACTTTACCTTCTTCGTTTAGCGCTCCGATCTCCATGAACCAGTCTTCCGATGGACGGCTCACAAACCTGATGGTTTCACCCTCATAGCACTGCAGATGGTACTGCAGGTCCATTTCCGTGATGTTCATCTCCGCGATCTGCGCACAGGTGAAGCATCCGAGCATGGCTCTGACGTAATTGCCGTTGTTGAAATGTCCGCCCCTGTCGATATCAACGGAGCGTATCCTGTATTCTCCTATCAGCTCAGCATTATCAAATTTTTTTCTGATCCTTGTAAAAGGTCTGTCGTCAGGCGGTGCAAGAGTATAGTCCGAATCCGGATAGACATCTGCCATAAGCGCCGGCCTGAAATCTTCCCTTTTCAGCAACGCCCATATGCTTCTGACATATGCAAGCTGTTCGCCGTCTTTGCAAAGCTCCCAGTCCCTTTCACAGACTACCTTTTCAGCCGGCTGTATCCAGGTGGTTTGTTCAAGTATCTCCTGAACCAGAGGTCTCTTGTTTATTTTAAGCCTGATTTTTGAGACTATCCAGAAAAGCCCCTTCTCTTCAAGCTCAAGAGCGCCAATACCGATGGATTTCGCATGAAATCCGGCGGCATCCTGAAACATGTCAAGAAAGCCGGGTATGCTGATACGCGAAGTTTCATTGCACATACTTGGCAATGCCCTTACGGTTTCTGTGTAACTGCAGTTTACCTTGCTCATAACTGCTGCCTCCCTGCAGTGCTGTCAATAAAGTATTTCACTGCTCCAACCATGCCTGCGTTATTTCCGAGCGCTGCGGCTTTTACCTGAAGTTCGGCCGCCATGTCTGGTGTGACCGTTTTCAGCACCTTTGCACGCACAGGTTTTACGAGCAGTTCCTCCTGTGCCGAGACGCCGCCGCCTATGAGCACTACCAGCGGATCAAATATATGCACGAGGCCTGTTATACCGGCTGCGATCTCGTCCGTCCAGCCATCGAGGATCTCAAGCGCATCTTCATTACCCGATGCTGCTGCTTCGAATATTTCTCTTCCGTTAGGCCAGTCTTTTCCGGATGCAAATGCCCTTCTTACCAGAGCTCCGGTAGATGCAAACGTCTCATAGTGCGAGCTCCACTTGCCTCCGCCGGCCATAAGCAAATCGGCATGTGTTGGGAAATGTCCGATCTCTCCCCCGAATCCGTGTGCACCTTCAATAAGTCTGCCGCCTGATACTATGCCGCCGCCGACACCTGTTCCCAGCACCACGCAGATCACATCCCTGACGCCCTTCGCAGCTCCTATCCATGCTTCCGCGAGAGCAACACAGTTGCCGTCATTGGCTATTGTTGCCCTGATACCGTATCTTTCAAAGAGCGGTCCGGTAACAGATGTAAATGACCAGTTTGGTATATTACCGCCGTTTTCAGCTACACATCCCTTAGTGGTATCAATGCATCCTGCTGCCGAAACACCCATGCCTTCGAAAGCGTCTGCAGTGAGACCTGAATCCTCCAGAAGTGTATCTATTCCACTCATCAGAGTCTCCATGACTGTCTCGCTGCCGCTCCTGTCGATCGGCACTTCGCGGCGCATGCTGACATTACCGGCATCATCGACGATGCCAAGCTTTATGAATGTGCCTCCGATGTCTATTCCCAGATACTTTTTTCCCATATTATTCTCCTAAACTATCTCGAGCATCTCTATAGTGAAGTTGAGCGCCTTGCCTGCCATTTCATGGTTGCAGTCGAACGTTATGGTTTCTTCGTCCTGAGCTGTAACGAGTGCGTCAAAAGGTCTTCCGAGCTCATCCTGGAGCATGACCTTGTCTCCGGTCTCTATTCCGTCGAGTCCCTGAATTGATGCCTTAGGAACGGTGATCACCATATTCGGATTCGGCATTCCATACGCTTCTTCAGGCTCCAGATGAACGTCTATGATATCGCCGACTCCCATCTCAGCTACAGCTTTATCGAAACCTCTGATCATATCGCCGACTCCGCAGACAAACTCGAGCGGCATATTGCGGTCATATGATGCATCAAACTGAGTTCCATCATCAAAAGTTCCTCTATAGTGAACTTTGACTTTCTTGCCTACATTCGTGCCTTCGAAGAAATAAAACGGCTCAAACTGAGGCATTCCTCCGCAGCCGGCGCATCCCGCACAGTCCTGAGGACTGCAACCGTGATCATGGTCATGGTCATGATCGTGTCCATGCTCGTGGTCGTGATGATCGCAGTTGACCCCCGTATTCACGAGTTCACCTGCAAGATATGCTGCAACCGCCTCATCAGTATTTCCCTCTGCTCCTGCGCAGACTTCGATACCTGCTTCAGCAAGAGCATCCTGTGCACCCTGGCCCATGCCCCCGCATATCAGCACATCAATATCGCTGTCCTTCAGCAGCCAGGCCAGAGCTTCATGGCCAACTCCGTTGGAGTTCATCACCTCTGATGAGACTACCCTGCCGTTTTCCACATCGTAGATCTTGAAATTTTCTGTTCTTCCGAAATGCTGAAACACATTTCCATTATCATAAGCGACAGCTATTTTCATTTATATACTCCTCCAATAATATATTAAAATCCCAGGTTGTCATCGACCAGGATCACAAAGATCCTGTCATCGTGCCTTGAGTATCTCGTTATAAGGAACTGGCAGCAGATAGTGTCTGGCGATTTGCAGTCCATGCACGAGCCGGTCTTTGAGCAAGGTGTGTCAAGGCCGAATCTCTGAGCATTGACCGGAGCTGCAACATTGCGAGCCCTCTTCATCGCGCTGTCGACATCCTTGCAGACTTTGTTCATGCCTACGATGAAGACCACCTTTCTTGGTCCGTAGGCTATAGCCGACACTCTGTTGGCATTGCCGTCTATATTCACAAGGACGCCATCTTCTGTCATGGCATTGCAGCTGGCAAGGAATACATCCACATCATATGCCGCCAGAGCTGCGGCACGCTTATTGTCTGCCAGATCTCTGTCAATGAAACTGTAATCACCGACCTTCAAAGCGTCGACAAGACCGATCTCTCTTGCACTTACGCAGCCTCCCATTGTGACCGTGCTTCCGGAAGGAATGAGTTCAAGTGCCATCTTCAGAGCTTCTGCTTTGCTGTGAGCATAGAAACCCTTCATGTTCCTGGACTCCAGCCCCTTTATTATCTTCTGCGAAAGCAGATCATTTCTCTTTGTTATCATTTCGTTCATAAGTGTTCCTCCCGTTATATCACGCTTCTGCGGGTCTCAACATCTACTCTGATCGCGTCTCCTGTGTCAGCTGCCTTGCGGCCTTCCCTGCTTGTACCTTCGTTTATGCAAGGGTCGGCTTCCTGTTTTTTTGCATGCTTTTCTGTTTTGTCGACAGGTGTGGAATCGCCTATTCCGAGCGATTCTGAAACGACTCCCAGTGTTGACACTACCTTGCTGATATCTGTAGGCATGTAGATCTTTGTGGCTCTTCCGTCCGCAACATCCCTGAGCGCTTCAAGGCCTTTTAGTCTGAGAACGCTTTCGTCGATATGCGCTTCTCTCAGTTTTTCAAGTCCCTGAGCCTGAGCTTCGTATACAAGTCTGATGGATTCAGCTTCACCCTGGGCAAGCGCGATCTTAGCTTCCTTTTCAGCCTCAGCAGCGAGCACTTTGGCCCTCTTGTCACCTTCCGCTCTTGATACCACGGATTCCTGATGTGCCTGTGCTTCAAGAACTGTCTGACGTCTTTCGCGCTCTGCTCTCATCTGCTTTGTCATGACCTCCTCGATTGCCGGAGGCGGATCGATGTTCTTGAGCTCGACTCTGTTGACCTTGATCCCCCAAGGATCCGTTGCCTCATCGAGTATCGCTTCCATCTGGCTGTTAATGGACTCCCTGGATGAAAGTGTCGTGTCAAGCTCCATTCCGCCGATAATGCTTCTCAGTGTTGTTGCGGAAAGGTTCTGCAGACCTGCAATCGGATTCTCCACGCCATAAGTGTATTTCTGAGGATCAAAAACTTTTGAAAAAACTACAGAATCGACTTTTACCGATACATTATCCTTTGTAATGACCGGCTGCGGCGGGAAATCAAACACCTGCTCCTTAAGGGAAATCTTGTTTACGATATTGTCAATAACAGGGATCTTCACATGCAGACCCGCATACCATACGGATTTGAACTTTCCGAGCCTTTCAATGATATACGCATGTTCCTGAGGAACTATCCTGATATTTGCTACTATGGTCCATACAACAAGGACCGCTATTGCCAGATACCACATTTTTCCTATAATCGATGCAACGATTCCGGCTACTGCTATGATGCCGATAAAGAATGATGTGACTGATGATGATGAAGCTGCCGGACTTGCCTGGACCGGTCTGTTGAAATTACCCGGTAAATTACTCATAGCGGTAAACCTCCTGTCTGTTGATTGCTGACAATAAGTATAGCATCATTCTAATAAATTCACATCCTTCCCTTGGTGCTTTACCATCTTTTTTACTTACTTTTTTACATAAATCCGACAGCCGCATTGTACGGTTAATTATGTAGCCAAAGTGTATCATTTTTGATACAATAACGGTGCAAAAGACTCATTTCTTTGAGGGACGGGAAATGGAGAAAAAACAATGAAAAAAAGTTCTATTAAAACACTGCGCAGGCTCTTGTGTTTAGGTCTGATCATGACCTTGATGCTTTCGCCTGCCTTTTCTGTTTTTGCCGCAGATGAAATTACTGAAGAACAAAGTGGTGAAGGCAGCGCAGTGAATGAATCGATCATACAGGAGACTCCGCCGGTGCAGCATTCCAATTCAACGGAATCAGCTGAGTCAAAGTCTCCTGAGCCTGCATCTGAGGAGTCAGTAAAGCCTGCGGCTGAAGAAGCTCCGGGAGCTGCACCTATTGAAACTGTGGAAACTGACGGAAACAATGAGCAGGCGGAACCGGCTGAAATCTCAGAAGAAGCCTCAACAACAGAGCAAGCTTCCTCTGAAAGCTCTGAAGGATCCGCACCGGATCCTTCGGTTACGGCACCTTCCACAGAAGTAATTACAAAAATCGCTTCGAACAGTTCTTCTTCCGGGTCTATCCATATAGGAGACGCGTCATTCAGTTCTGAAGACGATGAGTCATCTCACTGGTCTGAGGGCAAAGGCTGGAAAAATGTAGCCGGGAAATATGTTGCCATGGTTGACTATGACGGCAGTGAAGCAGAGATCTCCGCAGAAGGAGGCGTAGTTACGCTGGCTGTTGCAGGAGTAAACAGGATCGGAAAGCTGACCGGCAACTGCTCCTACCAGATTTCGGGTACAGGTATAGTGCTGATCGACAGCATTGAGATCGAGGATGGAAATACAATCACTCTTCATCCCGATTCCGCTATATACAACGAAGGAAGCGCCGCTGTTTTCCTGAAACAGGGTGACAGTTACGTGCTCATCAATGGCGGAATTACAGGTATTCTGGATGAGGTGTATGAGCTGGACAATGTAAATCTTGTGCTGCCTAAGGATTCGTCTCTGACAATCAGTGTTGCCGCTGTCCGCACAGAAACATGGGACGATGAGGAAGGAATTAAGGAGGATGTCACTTTTTATCTGACAGACTTACCTCCTGATGCAGAGTATGAGACTCATTATAACGGACGCGTCGAAATAGCAGAATATGTAGGCAACGTTGTTCTCGGAAAGAACAGCACTCTCACTATTAACGATGGCGCTTCAGTGCAGATGAAAAAAATTTCGACCGGTTTCACATCCATTGAGGCAGAACTGATCGTACAGGGTGTTCTGAACGTCTTGGGTATTGTTGAGGGCGGCTTCATAGATATCAATAACAGCGGTTCTGTCACCGGAAACGGAACCATACGGTCTGCAGAAGTAGAGCTGGCTGCTGAGGGAACCATATCTTCAGATCTCCTGCTGGATAACAGCGGTCTGACAATAAAGGGAGACGGGACGTTTACCCCGCCAACCCTTAAAGATAGTATTATTTATCTGAAAGGATCCGATATAACCATATCCGAGCTTAATGCTTCGGGAGTTTCACGTATTGGTGTCAACACCAATAATGGTCCTTCATACACTAACAAGTACAAAATTGGTGATATTACAATCAGCTCAGAAGGCAGTCTTGAGATAGTCTGCAATGACCACCCATATGGAGATGATTTATACTCAAGGCTTTTGGAAGACAGTAATCTGGAAATCAATGGCAAAATCAGCGGAGGTCCTGTCTATGTGCTCGGCGGCGGTGTATGGTATACAGGAGATCAGAAAGATATATTACCGGTAGTTCCGGACGGATACGCTTCCAGAGTATTTGTTGACAACATCGCTGCAGGTTTTTCCCTGTATCCGCTGAATATGACAGCTGAGAAAGCTGCCGAGCTGGTGAAGAGTGATAAGATACCATTTTCAAGGCTCACAGTATACGATTCTTTGATTTCACCGGATATTCTGGGCCGCACATGGTTCGTCCATGACCGCCAGATTCTTAATATTCCTGAAACTATTGACAGGGTAAAAGATCAGGAATTTACCTGTGAATCTTTCCTGAAGCACGTTGGTATGACCGGTGAGAGCAATCCTCAGATGTATTTTACTGCGGTGGAAGTGATCCATTCCGATATGAAGCGTGATCGTTTTTACCTCGGGGACACAGCGACCTTCGATCTGAATGATGCAATTACGGTGCGTGTACTCGATTGTATAGGCAGAGGCGGACAGGGAGGATCAGCAGCCACCCATACCAATGCCTCTTTTACCGGGAACGGCGTTATAGGCAGCACCGGCTCAGGCTCTGTGCAGGCAGGTAACGGTAAAGTAATCTTTGGAAAAGCTTCATACACAGAACCGGAACCAACTCCTTCTCCTGATCCTGAGAATAACAATACCGGCAATGCAAGCACTGACAGCAACGGCAGCAGCAAAATAACAGTATCAGACAATAAAGAGAGTGTCATAAAAACACTCAGGACTAATACCGGAACAACTTCTGTTTCCTCTGTCAGTGCCGGCAAGTTGGTTGTGACCGTTTCACCTGTTGTGCAGAATGCTGAAGAGCAAAACAAGGCTGATCCAAAGTGCCCTCAGATCTATAAGCTTGCTGTCACGAACACAGGCGTTCCTGTAACAGATCTGCGCGGAAACCCGGTAAAAGCAGCATTCCCGTTCACAGTTCCTGAGTCCTGGGGAGATCCCGCAAATATCGCGAATGACAGCCTCTATGCCGTTTTCGCGGATGAAGACGAAAATCTGACAGCATATAGTGCAGAGTATGATCCTGAAGCCGGTGAAGTGTCGTTCGAATCGGAGCAGACAGGAGATTTCGTTATAGTACAGTTCGCATATGAAGATGAGCCATTTACGGAAGACTTCTACCGCGCATTGGCTGATCTGGAAGAGATCCGCTTATTCCTTGCAGAACTCAGGGAGCCGTGATCCGAAAAACCAGCAAATACCTGCATCAGAAAAGCCTGACGTGTTCCACGTCAGGCTTTTAAACTTTCTCGTAAGCATATCTCGGATAATTGTCCTCAACAACGTATATGATCCCGCATCTTACGAACCCCAGCTTTGTCAGTAGATTTTGCATGATCACATTATCTGTATGCGTATCCATCCTCAGATGTCCACACTGTTCGAACGCCCAGCTGATGCAGAACCGTCCTATACCCTTTTCGGAGCCGTCAGAGGCAATTCTGTGAACTACTCCATAAGTACTATCGCCGAACCAGTCACCATCAGTGATTTCACGGTATGTTGGCTCAATGTCCTTTCCTTGGGTGAAATAGAATACGCCTGTCACTTTTCCGTCATCATTGATGCACACATAGCTGCTGCCCTCTCTGATGTCGTCATGGATAAGTGCTTCAGGCGGCCAGTTTGTTGGTCCCCATTGATTCGGGTTCCCTGTCTTTGCCATAAAATCTCTCGCAAAGGCATAGATTTCCATGATTCTGTTAAAATCTTCTTCTGCTGCTTTTCTTATTTTCATAATTCCGGTTCACTCAGGCTGCACAACATTATGTATTCTTCATCGTTTTCACTAATCGTTATGAAACCTGCCTGTCTGTACATGCGGGCTGCATAATTCGCCTTCTGAACTGAAAGCGACACCCTTTCATATCCCTTGCTTTTCAGCATTCCAAGTATCTTTTGAAGCAGCTGTGTACCTATGCCCTTACCTCTATAGTCCTTAAGAACAGATATGGCAAGTGAGGGAGTATCGTCATACACATGACCATAGTCATCCATAATGCGCACCCAGGCAGCACCAACAACACAGCCGTTATCCTCTGCGACTATGCAGTGATCAGCAGCGCCGCTGCCAAAGTCATCGTAATAAATTGAAAGCTCCGGCAGCTCTATAATAGAGCGATCCGGAAGCTCCACACCCTCCGGAATGAAGACAGCTTCATAAGTGAAAGTCTTAAGGAGTTCATATTCATACAGTTTCAGCTCTCTGAATATCATTAAAGTTAGCCTTATTCCCCTTTTTTCTGAGCCGCGATCTGTTCCAGAAAATCTTTTGCTTCTGCCGTTCCTCCGCAGCTTTTGAAGCTGTCAGATACCTTTCCGGCACCTGCCTTATACTGTGGTTCGTTAATGACTGTATTCAGTGCATCATAGACATCCTCTTCGGATATCGATTTCAATCTTACTCCGGCTCCAAGCTCTTCAACTCTTTTTGCAACGGCATTCTGCTCCGGAGTCTGAGGGAAAAGCACAAGCGGCACGCCATAGTACAGTCCCTCTGAGGCGGAATTCATGCCGCAGTGTGTGATAAATGCATCGGCAATCGAAAGCACAGCCATCTGATCTACTGATTCATATACCTGAATGTTCTCAGGCAGATTATCAAAGTGATCGGTATTTGTTCCCATTGAAATGATCACCTGCCAGCCTGTAGGCGCAAGAACGTTGATGCAGTTGCGGTAAAACTGTCTGTTCTGATTTACGGTCCCCATCGAAATATATATCGTTTTATCTGAAGTCTTATCTACAGGTCTGGTGACCGGGCGCATAGACGGTCCGATAAAATGATATTTGTCAGAGAATGTTTCAGAGCATGGCTGAAAGTATCCGGATGTATACACTATGGTATTTGTATCGTTATCATTCTGTACGATGTCGAGCAGGCTTTTCACCGGATAGCCTTTTTCGCGCAGGCGTTTAAGCTGCTTGTTTATGCGCGGCATTGATACCAGCATCCTTGCAATATCCCACGCACTTTCCTGCATATACTTCGCTGAATACCGGTTAAAAGCAAACGTCGTAGTTGATGAAACATAAGGCAGTCCGTGCTTCATTGCCGCAAGCTTGCCCCAGAACGCTACGGAGTCGGAAACAACTACATCAGGTCTGATTTCTCCTATAACGCGAGTTGTCATGTCATCAAGCGCAAGAGTCGATGAAACCAGCAGCTCGGTCGCAAAGACCTTATCTTTACCGACCCGGTCTGCGTTGTCCTTATCTTCCATCTCGAAATCGTATCCGTCGCAGCCTATGAATGTCGCACCGGCTTTCTCTATTTTCTCTCTGAATTCTTCAAAGGAAAAATACCAGATCTGATGTCCGGCTTCAGTCAGTGTCTTAACCAGCCCCAGCGTCGGATTGGTATGTCCGTGTGCGGGAATGCAAAACCATGCGATTTTCATTTTATACTGCTCCTCCTGTCTATTCTGTGCCTGCCTGGTTGACATACATTCTGACTTCGCAGTTTTCCTGAGAGAATTGTACAAATTCTTCATTACCCATATCTTCAAAGTAATTTCGGATCACCCTGCAAATACCGCCATGTGTCACGAGAAGAGCGTTTGCTCCGTCCAATTCTTTTATCAGAGGAAAGACTCTGGCAGCTAAATCAAAAAAAGATTCTCCGCCGGGATATCTGGCAAAGTATTCTCTCTTTGCTTTCTGATACTCTTCATCAAACCTGTTGATACCTTCGAATCTGCCAAAATCCTGTTCAATCAGGCGGTTATCGGTTTTGTATCGGACACCTGTTTCATTTGCAATGGCGTCAGCAGTTTGTCTGGCCCTGCACAACGGTGAGCAAAGGAAGATATCTATCTTCAGATCTTTCAGAGAACGAGCAAGCTCCTGCGCCTGCTCCATGCCTTTGGCATTGAGAGGTATATCAGTCCGGCCTAAAACCTTATTAATAGCATTCCACTCAGTCTCTCCATGTCTTACAACGTATATCATCTATCTGCCTTTCATCTTTATATCCATGAGCATCGCAAACAGCACAGCGTCCTTATCGGATCGTATCTGATAGAAAACCTCTGATGCACGCATTTACCTCTTCCGGCTTATCGACATTCACATTATGTGCAGCATCTTTGATTATCTTCAATGGATATCCGGTTTGCGCGGCCCAGGCTTTATTGTAATGTGCAACCTTACCGGTTCTATCCTTTTCTCCCAGTATCAGCAAAACCGGACACGGGATTTTCAGCTCACAATTATCGTTCAGGAAACCGGCATAGCCCAATCCCATCAAATGACAGAGTTCACTTTTGTTATACGGAGAAAGCATCTGCATCATGTTTTCGTAGGACTTCTGAGTCGTGGACACCTGCTTCGCCATCGCTTTTTTCATCATGCGGAACGGATACAGATGTGCCATCCACTCTACCTGCTTCAGTATCCAGATATCAAATCCTGAATAATAGCCAAAACCATATGGAGTGCTGTCTATTGAGACAAAACATTTTACACGGGACGGATATCGCTTTATAAAGGACTGTGCCAGAAACCCGCCCAATGACTGTCCGACAAGGATGACCTGATCCACAGAATACTTATCGAGAATACTCCTGATATACTCAGAAGTATCAGCAAAATCAAACGCCGCAAAAGGTCTGGATTTCCCGTGTGCAGGTGTGTCCCAGGTCAGTATGTTAAAGTCTTCTGCGAAAGCCGAAATCTGTCCATCAAACATACTGTGATCAGCAGTGAGTCCGTGAAGAAAGAAGATCGTATCCTTCCCGGTATCCCAGACCTCCGACCGCCAATAAAAGGCTTCTCCTTTTTTTGTTTGCAGTATCTGTTCTTCCATGTCCTTCACCCTTTTATGCTTCTGCACTTGCAAACTCCGATTATCTGCTTCATGACCTTTTGAATGCAAGACGGAATACTTTTGTCATAAGCGGGATGTATGTTGCTGCAAATACGCATGCTGCTGCTCCGGTTGCTTTTTCTTATGCTTAGCCGAAATCTGTGTACCTGCTGCCAGTCCCATCGAAAACAGGCAGAACTTGACAAGAGCAAAATCCTTCCAGGTGCTTTCCTTTGCGTAACGGTTGCCAAAATCAAACAGTTTATTCATAGCTGATTTCTCCTCCAGTCTGAATTGTCCCCTTTTCATAATACTGACAAAACCACTTTAATGCGGATTTATCTACAGTTCCAGCAGCATATAAACAAGTTCCTGATACCCGCTTATCCGAGAGTTGAACCCTCTGGGATTTCGGCCGAATTCCGTAAATCCCAGGCTTTTATACAAAGATATTGCAGCTGCATTTTCAGCCACCACGTTCAGTTCCAGCTGTGTATATCCGGCTTCTTTTGCGCATTGGATACATGCTTCCGTAAGGGCTTTTCCCAAACCGAGTCCCCAGTATTCTCTCAAAACACTGATCCCCAATTCGGCCCTGTGTTTAACCTTGTACTTATTTCCTACAGCTTCAATGCCCGCAGTTCCTGCTATTGTTCCGTCTATCAGGGCGATTATCTCTATTTCATCAGGGCTATTCGTCTTTTTCTCCAGAAATAGTGCTTCCTGTTCCGGATCAAAGCTGTTTTCGTCCGGATATGAAAGCAGATAGTCGGTCTCAGCATGGGTGGCATTGAAACAGTCATAGACAGCGGCACCATCAGCCGCATCGCCGTTTTTCAGTAAAGCTTCTTTACCGTTTTTAAGAATGATTTTCTGATAATACCTCATTTCAATACCCCTCTATCGATGGTTCTGCCAGTATTTTGTTTTAGTCAGTCTTCAGGCCCCAGCCAGCATCAAGTCACACTTTATCTGTTCCTATCTGATTTACGGAACTGTACCACGGACTCGGCAGTTTGCCTGTGAATTCTGCTCCTCCGCACAGGGCATCGGTTATTCCCTGCGCCTCAGAACCCGGCAGATAGCAACGAGAACAACAGGAGCATCACAAGCAGTTTGTAACATGATTTCTTCATTTCCCAGTCCCTTTTTTCCCGGTGTCAGTGCTATCCCTTTTCTACCTAATAATATACCCTCTTGCTTTACCTTAACATAATCGTTTGTCATTTCTATTAGTTTGATCATGCCTGCTTTTCGCAAATGATATTTGTCAAATCATTATGTAACCACGCCATCCACGCACTGAATAGTATGAATCTGCACCATTGTGAAATGTAAACACAGTGTCATAGCGCCGCTCGCAGAACAAAGCTCCTCCTTTGCTGCGAATATCGACCGGAGTATCTATCCAGCTAGACGTTTTTCGGTCAAATGTACCAAGCTCCTGCAATCGCCTGTAAAGTTCTTCAGTTAACATGGATACTCCCATTTCCTTTGCCTGATGCATAGCACTTCCCTTCGGAGGATTCTTTTTACGCTTTTCTAAAGCTTCTTCATCATAGCACAAGCTTCTGCGCCCGGAAGGAGATTCCTCTGAACAGTCACAGAAAATGAGTTTTCCGGTTTCTTCATCTAATCCGATAGTATCCGGCTCGCCTCCACTTTCCTCCATCCGCCTGATCACCTCAAGGGCTTCAGTATTCTCGTTTAGACGAGCTTCGACGAATTCCCATTGTAAATCAGGATGTCTCGTCATATTCCTATAAAATCTGTTTTTTAATACTTCAGTTATCATCATCCCCACCCCTGCAATTTTGATGCCTGCATCTTACATATCCAAGCAGCAACTAATCCTCTGTAAAGCTGATCCTGAAACTGACCAAAGCGGCTGCGTCACACCATACATAAGCTGTGCTATTCCAAGAATGAAGCTTATCGAGGCATAACCGACACCTGAATATTCGGTAAGAGGCTGAATTATTATACCGAAATTCGATCTTACACCGCCTCCTAATGCATTGATAACGACTCCGGTAATTATAAGGATCAATATAGTAGCCGAACCTGAAGATCTTCTGTCTTTTGCCATTATAGTCACCAACTCTTCAATTTTTTGTTCGGATCATTATACTTCATGTTAACCTTCCACAAACAAGGTTGTACAGTTCATTACAACTCATACACTGCAACAATCTCATTTCCGCACATTTCGCCGTTTTCCACGAAACCATACTTTTGATATATTTCTCTTGCCCTATTGTTTTCAGGTTCATAAGACAGCCATACTTTTTTTGCCTTCCCAAAAGGGAATGTGCGGATCAATGCCATTGCAGCATCCATTGTCTGCTTTCCAAGACCTTGACCCTGGAATTTCTTATCGATCATGAGTCTCCAGAAGCAGTAGTTTTCTTTGATCAAATCGCTTTCGTCCGGGTTGCCCACAGTTCCCTTTCCAATCATAATAAATCCGATGAGATCGTCGTCATTGTAAACAGCCAGAGGTAATGCATTATTGCCTTCGTTCCTCGTAGCATATGCCTCTGCCAGGCTCTGGACGTTTTCCGCAACGAAGTTTTTTTGTTCTTCAAAAGGTTCCAAATCACACACCTTCCAGATGTTTTTGTTTGTAATTTCTTCAAATTGAATCATAATTAGTTTTCCTTTTAATACTTTTGTCTAATCTTAACACAATCGTATTAATCGGATGCTCCAAAAATAGCAAATACTGCATCTATACATAAGAGCATGTGTATATTCAACCAAGGCAAAAAGAATAGGCCCATTGATTTCTCAACGGGTCTGGTGGTGTGATGCTCTATTCATTTGACCATACAAGTGTTGCTTCATCTTCGATCCCGGATATCAGTTTATCCATTTCTTCCTGCATCTGCTCTTCACTCAGACTTCTGCCTTGAGAGTATATATGGTCGAATATAGTTCTGTCTGCGGAAAAGAATCCATCAAGTCTGTTTTCCTTCACGTATTTTTCCGGAAGGTAGTACACCTTGTCTACTGCATCTGCATCTTCAGTTTCATGAAATCTCATCACATGCTGTTTGTTAATCTCAGATACCTTTTCCCAGTTTCTGGAATAGTAGCTGCTGGTCAGAAAGAAAAACGCAATGCGGTTTCCATCGCTGTCTTTACCCCAATACACTCCTTTATAACCATAATATGGTTTCTCAACATACATGTCGCCATTCTCTGTCATGCGGATCCCTGTGTCTTCGTATGCGATGTAGCTTGGATTATGGAAGATAAGAATATCTCCCGCAATAATAATCAGAACGACTACAGCTGCAGTAGCAGCTATTGTTATGATCCTTTTGAGCATCATTTTTCTTTTGAGTCGTTTGAGCCGCTCAGCCTCATCAAGTCTCCCAAGAACTTCTTCAGCCTCTGCCTCTGCGTCAGTAAGTTCTGAACCATGCATCATGCGGTAGTATTCTCTGCATTCTTCGCAGACTGTCAGATGCTCTTCAACTGCTGCTTTGCTCTCTTCAGACAGCGCATCATCTATATAAAGCGGCATCAGGTCTTTTGCTATATTACAATGAATCTTCATCGAGTTCCTCCTTGATCATCATGCGCGAACGGTAGTAGGTGAC
>CADCHO010000019.1 GCA_902801255.1 uncultured Eubacteriales bacterium
CCTAAGCGGGTTTGCATGGAGCTGATGAGCAGACTCGAACTGCCGAAACCTCTTCCTTACCAAGGAAGTGCTCTACCTACTGAGCTACATCAGCACACATATGGGCATAAGGGATCCTCCCGCTGCGCGGGCCCCTCCTTGTGCCAAATGCGCATAGCAAAAACGATAGTACATCATTGCCCCCCTGATGTCAAGTAAACAGTATGTTTTTAACCGCATCCAGTACCTGTTTTGAGCATGAACCCGCCATCATCATTACCTCAGTCTCGAGAGTGCTGATGGTGCAGCCCATGTCCTCCATCGTCTTCATGGAAAGCTCATGTCCGCGCCTGTCAGCTGAGTCGCAGCAGTCCTCCAGGACTACTACCTCATATCCCCTCCTGAGGAATCCCGGTACGGTCTGCAACAGTTCTACATTAGTAGCAGCTCCCGCTATGAGAACCTTCCTGAAGTCGATCGCGCCCGTGTATTTCTCAAGATCCGGAGAAGTCCAGACATCAGGATGTATGTGCCGGACCGTTTCCGCCTCTGCGGCATGCTTCTTCACCTGCGGAAGGATCTCGCCCATATCGTACGACTCTGCAATGATGAGCGGCTTGCCCATCCTGCTTACGGAATGAGCGAGCTTTTCGAGATTGCTTATGAACCCGCCTGCATTTTTCATGCGCACCGGCATCTTCTCCTGAGGGTCGATTATCAGGGTGAGGCAATCTGACACCTGTGTAAGGCCTTTGAGCCTCATCAGCGCAGCCGTATCTGAAAGCGTTGTCGGTATCGGCGAGACCGCGACATAGCTGGCCGCGCACCAGTCGATGTCATAGCGCATATTATCGTCTAAATAATCCGCGCCGCCGGTCATCTGATAATTGCCGTTCTTTTTCTTTTCAAAGAAGAACCTTATCCCGTAACCGCGCGGAGCTGTCTCAGCTACCCCTACGCCTTTTATTTCCCATGAAGGCAAATCAGGTGCATTCACGCTGAGGATGATGCCCGGGTCTATCTGCATGGACATCTCCATAAGCTGCGGCAGAAGACCGACCAGATAATCAAAATGCTCGACATCCATGCCGCCCTCTCCGCCCACGGAAAGAGCTATCGACCTGATGCCGTTTATCGCACCTTCTCTTGCGCCTGCTACGGTCCCCGAATAATATGCCGCCAGGCCGGTATTGAATCCCAGGTTGATGCCGCTTATAACAAAATCCAGTGTAATGCCCTCTTCATACTCCAGATAGTCGATAGCCCACATCACGCAGTCAGCAGGAGTACCGTCGAGCTCCCAGGCTGCCACGGCTCCTTTAACATCCCTCTCCTTTGGAGTGACCTCACGCATGAATGTGATGCTGTGGCTCTTTCCGCTCTGCTGCGTGGCCGGTGCTACAACATATATATCAGCATGTTCGGACAATGCATCCACCAGGACCCTGAGTCCGTGAGCATCTATTCCGTCGTCATTGGTGACCAGTACCTTTGGCATATTGATTTCCTTAGTGTCTCTTTTCATTTTGCCGCCTCTAATCCTGCTCCTGATGTTGTGCGAATGTCGCCGTCCGACAATACGAAAACGCCTTCTATGCCGTCCTGCCCTTCTATGAGTTTCATTCCCTCGTCAGCTCCCAGTATAAGGCATATTGTGCTGAGAGCATCGATATCCCCAGAGTGCCCTTTGTCTGCAATGAGCGTCACCGCATCGAGATCCGTCCCTACAGGCCAGCCCGTTTTAGTGTCGAGGATATGATGATATTTCTTTCCGTCGACCTCTATCTGCCGCTCATATACGCCGGATGTAACGAGTGTCTTGTCTCTCGCGTCGATCTTTCCGATTATCTCTTTGCGGTCGCTGAAAGGAGTCTCAACACCGATGGCAAAATCATCCTCATCGGTCTTGCCTCCTATACAAATGACATTCCCGCCGAGATTGATCACAGCCGAAACCACGCCTTTGCTCTCCAGGAGCTCAGACATCCTGTCTCCTATGTAACCTTTAGCTACGCCTCCGAGGTCGAGCTTTGTTTCGGGATCGGTCAGCCTCACCTTATTGCCTTCGATGACGATATTACGGTAGTTTATATGCTTCACCGCCTCGGCCAGAGCCTCTGCATCTGGTATCTTCGCCTCGCCTTCCGGCGCATGGAAATCCCACTGCTCCGTTACGCCTCCTACTGTTATATCAAAGCTTCCCCCAGACGAGTCTGAATACTCAATGCCCTTCTGAAGGAGCTCACGGGTGTCTTCACTCACGTCAACCCACTCGCCTTTGGCATTGTTGAGCCTGCTTATATCGGAATCCTTGCGCGTGCGGCTGATCTTTGATTCAAGGTCGCTGCACAGATCGAATGCTTCAGATATCACGGCATTTGCCTCATCGCTCATGTCCGCTGCAGCCTTCACTTCACCCTGTCCGTCTGCCATGCGGTATATGGAAATGGTGCAGATGGTATCGAGATAATATCCATCCCCCATGACCGGCTCAGGAGCTTTACCGCCCGCTCTGCTGCAGCCGGCAAGTGCCATAAGCACTGCAGCCAGCAGTATGATATTCATTTTTTTCAGAGCTCGCTTCATCCGGGCGATTATCCTTTCAACAGCTTACATGGTATACTTATTTTATGAAACAGTTCATACGAAAAGCAGACATAATACTTTTCATAGTGCTGGTCATCATCGGACTGGCGGCTTCTGCTGCGCTCACGCTGTCACACGGTGAGGCCGGAAGCAGTGCCAAGGTCATAATCGAGTCGGGCGGCGATCTCTACGCCAGATATCCGCTCGCTGAGGACCGCACTGTTGTTGTGCCTGCTCCAAAGCAGGTCGCTTCGGATGCTCCCGCTGCAGATCCTGATGATGCGCCTTCCGCACAGTATGACTATTACAACGTGGTCGTTATAAGCGGCGGCACGGTGTCCGTTTCCGAGGCATCATGTAAGAACCAGGTGTGTGTAAAGCACGGAGCTATATCGCGGCCTGGCGAGAGCATCGTGTGCCTGCCGAACCGGCTGGTGGTCCGCATTGAAAACGGCTCAGAGGAAGGAGGCGGCTATGACTCAGTCACCTCGTAAGACCTCAAAGAGCAAATCCCTCAGCGCATCCTTCGTTGCTAGAGTCGGTCTCATGGCTGCCCTGGCTCTTATCTTTTCGTACGTCGAAGCCATTATACCATATAATCCGGGCGTTCCCGGAATCAAACTTGGCATAGCGAATGTCGTCACCGTGGTTGCACTGTATAAATTCGGCAGCAAGGATGCCGTCGCAGTCAGCATCATTCGTGTGGTTCTCGCAGGGCTGCTGTTCAACGGTCTTTTCGGCATGCTCTATGCTCTCGCCGGAGCCGTGGTGAGCCTTACAGGCATGATATTCCTTAAAAAAACCGGTCTCTTTTCAGTGACCGGTGTAAGTATGGCTGCGGGAGTCCTGCACAATCTGGGTCAGCTGCTCGTTGCTGCTGCCCTCATTGAGGACCTTCGCATATTCTTCTATTTTCCTGTTCTGATGTTCAGCGGAATCGCCGCCGGAATACTCGTCGGCATAGCATCCACACTCGCTCTGAGAGCCCTGCGCTGATCAGTCATTATCGTCGTCATGGTCATCGTGATCATCGTCGGCGTCATCCCTGTCATCATCCGCATCATCACGGTCGTCATCTGTGTCATCATCAGAATCGTTATCGTCCTGATCATCATCGACGTCCACATCCGATACCATTATCTCCCCGGTCGATGCGTTTATCTCATACTCATAATCCTGCCCGCTGTATTTGAATTCCACTTCATAGACGATCACTCCGTTTTCACAGTCCATTTCCACTTCGGTGCCGCTGACCTGTGAACTGTCCAGTCCGGCATGGCTGAGGGCTGCTGCAAGCGCTCTTTCATAACCAATGTATTCTCCGGTATATGCTTCACCGTGCATGGTCCCTCCGTCAACATTGCGTTCCTGGCCAAGAACGATCAGCTCCTGAGTCGACAGGGAAAGCAATGAGTCTTCCGTCATCTTCGTGCCCCCTGTCTTGAGCAGACTGCGTATCAGCTGTGCCTTGCCGGTTGAGATCCCGTTATCTGCAGCGAACCCCTTCAGATCATCGCTGTCTTCGACATACTGTCCCAGCACGGCAGATGTGACAGGCGAGCTGCCCATGTATGAGTTAATGCCGTCCGATAGCTCTGTCTCAATCGCCCGGCCCTTTGACGGATCTCCGGAACTGACCGACAGAAGTATGGAATTTGACTTATCATTCAGATAGCCCTTAGTCAGCATCGAACCGACGATGGCATTGCAGGCTGTTTTGATATCGCTGCCCTTGAGATCCATACCGTCGAGTATGGCTTTGCCGTCTTCATTTACCGCGGTGACGTCGACCACCTTCTCTTTTCCGTTGATCGACAGCTCTATACTAGGATTCACATCAATGTCTACGACCGCCAGGACTTTCTGGTTCATATTTCTCCATACCGTGACCCCGCCGACCAACAGTATGAATGCAGCTGCACAGCTGATCAGCGTCCTGAATGTTTTGCTGCGCACAACAGCCTTTTTGTATCTATCCTGCTCATCATCAGAAATCTTTTCTCTCATTGACGGTTCAGGCTTCTCATTGAGATCCAGCTCCGCCATCAGATCGTCCAGCATATCAGGGGCAGCAGCATTGAGCGCAGAGGCAAGTCTTTTTTCGATTTCATTATTATCGATCATCTTTCTACCCCCTTCGCTTCCATTTCATTTCTCATTTTCTTTAATGCCCTGTTGTATTTTGACAATACCGTTCCTGTCGGGATATCCAGTATCTCCGCGATCTCCCTGTGCCGGAATCCGGTCATGGCATGCAGAACGACTATCTGCCTCTCTTCCGCATCCAGCACGTTCATCGCTGTCTCCAGCACCATCCTGTCAAGCACTGCATTGCTGTCATTCAAAGCTCCTGCAAGATCGTCATATTCCGCCAGCTCTTCACATACTTTGCCTGCACGTATCTTGTTGAGGCACAGGTTGCGGACGATAGTAAGTATCCACGCCATAGGATTTCCGCTTGGCTTGTATGTGACCGCACTTGTGTAGATCTTTATGAACGCGTCATGCATCACATCCTCTGCATCATGTTTATTGCGTAGTATCGACATGGCGAATCCGTACACCACGCCCGATGTCTGCTGATACAGTTCGCGGAATGCAGCGCCGTCATTAGAGGCCATCCTGATTATTAAGTTTTCATCCAGCTGCAGTGTAGCCATTTTCTTCAGTCTGTCCTTCTAATATCCTGTTACTTTCCACTCGTATTCAAGGATCTTGCCTGTAGGAGCAAGAACTTCGTATTCATAAGCGCGGCCGCCGTCAGTGAACCTTATCTCGTAAGTTCCCTTTCTGTTGTCATATTCATAGGTGCAGCTGCCCTCACTGATAATCTTATAGCTTATACCTGAGCTTTTGGCAACTTTCTTCCTCGCAGCCTTCTTGCCGATCTTCTTGTGCGAAGAATTTTTCTTATACTTGTTTTCTACGGATTTTTTTACGATCGCGCCTGTATCCGCAGCGATCTCATAAGCGTACTCCTTGCCGTTTGACTTCTTAGTGAACTCTACTTCATAAACGCCATCTTCAGCATCGTATTCAGCTTCAACGCGTTTTACCTGGGATCTTTTGAGTCCGGCATTATTAAGAGCCGTTACCAGTGCTGCATCATTGCTGCCGACAGCATCTGCGAAAACCGACACACTCATCGTAATAACCATCGCAAGGGCGGTAAACAGCGCCAGAAGGATATTTCTTTTCTTCATGGTGGACCTCCTACTTGTGTAAAAATAAAAACTGCCTTCACTGTGTATACACATGAGGCAGTCTTTTTATTGCACATATATTATGTTTTTATTTGTTTTTCCACAGTCCTGCTATACTTCCGCTTCGTTTTATCATCGCTGCAAGTGCTGCCGCCAGTACGAGCACAGCTGCAACAGGATATATGATCAGCAGCCTGTTTGTGGTGCCGTAGATATCGAGAACGCCTTTCAGGACGCTCCCGACCGTCAGAGTCACTATGATCGCGAGCTGTGTGTCCCTTGCATTGATCTCAATTCCTTTCATGGCCGCTATCAGATGCGGCAGCGCTCCTCCCAGCAGAGGTATCATGAAAGCATATATCATGAAGTATGAATAGACTCCGTGGCTGAACAGTCCGTACACCGCCGCAGCTATCGCTATAAATACGGATGCCGCAAAATATTTCATTCCTGTCTTAATAGCCGATGTATACAATGTCGCTCACCTTCCTTTCGCTTCCGCTTCCGTTGCCAATGCCGCCTCCTGTCGGAGTGTTGACCACGCTTCCGTTGAACACCATGGTGGACGATCCGCCGCCGTCAAGATTGTAAGCAGTCTCCACGCCCAGGGTCTTCATGAACTCCGCGAGCTGCAGGAGCGATAAACCTTCGCTCTCATCAGTCCTTCCGTCAGATACCACGAATACATATGTTCCGTCAGTCTTGACACCGATCGCAGTACGCGGGTTGCTCGCCATCGCGCGGCCGACCTCATCATCAGAGTCAACCGAGACTTTTCCGTCCTCGACCAGAGCCGGTCCGAACGACAGTGTCTGCATCGCTCCTTTTGCGATCAGCTGCTCAGCTGTAACTTCGCTCTCGCTGATGATCTCAAACGATCCGTCTTTATAGATAACCAGATCCTCGCGACCGCTGACCGCGGTGCTTCTGTAGAGCTTGCCGTTTCTAATAACATAGCCTTTCTCCTGCGCACCGTAGTAATCGCCGTTTATCGCCAGTACGGCATTGACGCTGTCAGCTATGTCCGAAGTCGTCGCTGTCACATTCTTTCCGTATGATCCCTGAGCGAATGCAGTCTTGAGGTATTCTGCCGAGTCAGCTTTTACCTCGGCGACGTGTACGACCGAGCCGCTGACCGTGTATTCGTTCAGTTTGATCGATATATTATCATCGCTGTAGCTGTCGGCATTGCTCATCGAACTTATACTCGCATCTGACGAACTCGAGCTGCTGTCAGAAGAATCATCTGAAGACGAACTGTCGGAGCTGCTGTTTGACTTGCTGTGTTTTCCGCCGTGGCCCTTTCCTCCCGGTGGAGGACCGCCATGTCCGTTACCGTTTTTGCCGCCCGGTCCATGGGCGTGGCTGTTTTCTGTATCTTCTGAGGCGCTGTCTTCCGTCTGTTCTGCCTTATCCTCATCACTCCCGATCTGCAGCTCCGCTTCGCTGCCTTCGCCCGAAGCTTCGCCGTAGACTCTGGTTATGACGAATGTGTCCAAAACAACATATGTTGAAAATATTGTCAGGGCAAGCAGATATGCCAGCAGCGCTTTATGCTTTTTTATCATTCCGTATCCCCCTTTCCGAGGAGCAGACCAAGTGTCTGCCTATCTTTCCTGGGCGTCGAGTTTTGAAACTCTCGCCGATTCAGCATCATCACTGTCTTCTCTGAAGAAGATCACGTACTTCTGCACTGTCCAGCTTATCGCAAAGAATATAACTTCGGTGATCAGCTTGGCTGCGAATTTGTTTATCCCGAGCGTGCCGGCAAGCGTGCTCAGCACTATCGTGTTGCCCGCGAGTATGAAGGCCGCCAGCAGTATGTACTGTGTTGCTGATTTTGCGAAACCGGTCCTGCTTTTGAAGACCAGCTTCTTGTTCATAGTGTAATTGGCTGTTCCGCTCACGAGCCTCGCCCCGATATTTGATATGATCAGACCGTTTGTAATGCCTGCTGCTCCGGTCACTGCCAGGAGCAGCGCGTACATGCAGTAGTCGATTGCAAAGCTCGCAAGTGATGAAGCCGAGAACTTAAGGATCTCCTTATATACTCTGAATGAATCCCTTACTGTTTTGAAGTGTGACCCTCTGTTGTTGTCCTCGTATACAGTCTCGATCCGTTCTTCTATTATTGGTACCCCTTCAGCGGCGAGCTGCATGAGCATGTTGATCTCATACTCATAACGGTCGCCTTCGATCTCCAGCAGCCTTGGGATAAGGCTGCGGTGAAATGCTCTGAGGCCTGTCTGAGTGTCGTGAACATGCACGCCCGTTGCGGCGCTGTAAACGTGTCTTGTTACCGTGTTCCCGAACCTGCTTCTCGCAGGGATGTCTTTGTCAAGGGCTCTGCTGCCGAGTACCAGTGCGTCCCTCCTCTGAGCAGAGATCTCAGCTACCCTGCGGACGTCTTCAGGAAGATGCTGCCCATCCGCATCAGCGGTCACTATGACCGCATCTCTGCCCGAGACTGTTTCCGTTCCGGACGCAGTCTTTACCGACTCGGTGTATGCCATGTACTTGTTTATATATCTCATACCGGTCTTCAGGGCCGCTCCTTTTCCGCGGTTTTCCGTATGAGTCAATACAGTCAAATTTTGCGAGAGTTCATCGAACAGCTCCGCGTAGTCCGGGCCGCTGCCGTCGTCCACAACTACTATGTCAAACCCTTTTTCTAAAAGCTCATCTGCGATCTTCTTAATCTTTTCATCCGGTTCATAGGCCGGTATAAGTGCTATGAATCTCTTTCTCATAGCTGCCTCCCCCTTTATTAAGCTGCCGCATCATCATTCATCTGAGTTGCTCCGGTAATATCGTCAGGTGCTTCACCCTGTTTGTTACCGCCATGATGCATTCCGCCCGGTCCTTTATGCATATTTCCGTTCATACCTCCGTTGGCATCATCAGTCATTCCCCCTCGGGGACCACCTCCGCCGAAGCTTCCTCCCATACCGCCATTCAATGTGCTGTACATGATGTCGGAAAGGGTTATGCTCTCGCTGTATGATCCGGCTGTAAGGGTGTATGTCTCGCCCTGAGCCATGTCCTGAGTGCTGACGTAAACCACCGCATAGTCGAGTTCAGGTGTGACTTCAGCGATCACGTCGCCATTGCTGTTGGTGAGCTTAACGCTGCTTCCGACAGACTGATTGCCCACGCTTACCGCGATGAGACCCTGCTCAGCACTTGTGAAGTTTGATGCCATGCCTGCTCCGCCCGTGCCGATGAATGTGCCGCCTGTGATAGTCCCTGAAGAATTGAAGTCCAGAACTGATGTGTCACCCTGAGTCGGACCTTCCACTACCGTATATCCGCCTGAGATCTCTACTGATCCGTTGGAATCTACTCCGTCGCCGCCGGCTGTGATGTGTACATTTCCTCCGCTGATAACGATGCTTCCGTTAGTGCCGCCGTCATTCATGCCTCCTCCCGGAGCTCCGCCGCCCCAGTCGTCGTTTCCGAAAGTCTGACTTCCGCTCGAAGCGTTACCGCCTGCTGCGTTGAGTCCGTCGTCGCTTGCAGTCACAGTGGTGCTTCCGCCGCTGATGCTGATCGACAGTCCCTCGATGCCTTCATATGATTCGTTGACTATGATGGTGCCGCCTTCGATGATGACCGATGCATCAGCATGGATGCCGTCATCGCCTGATGAGATAGTCAGATTTCCGTCTGCGATATAGAAGAAGCTGTCGGACTCAGTACCCTCCTCTTCATCTGCATCATCAGATACGTGGATACCGTCTTTATCGCTGCCCGAAGTGATCGTCACATCGGACTCCGCGAGCCTTACGCTGTCGTTGGCCTGCACTCCGTGTTTAGCTGATGTGATTGTGTATGTTCCGCCGCCGAACTTGACGTCGTCTTTGCCTACTACACCGTGGCCGGCCGGCGAATTGATGGTGAGGCTTCCGCTTCCGTTGAAAGTGATGTCATCCTTTGCGAATACAGCTCCGTCTATATTTGTGTCGCCGTCAGCAGTGAAGCTTCCGCCGTTCGCAAGAGTGTTTTCCGTTCCCTCTGCAGTTGTAACGAACACCTTGTCAGCCGATTTGACATATATCGCTGCGGAATCGCTGCTGGTAATGGACGCATCCTTGAGCACGATCTGCACTTTTGCAGCATCGTCTGCCTCCACTATGATCTGTCCGTCCGAGAGAGTCCCGCTTACGATGTATGTGCCCTCTGCTGTGATAGTGACTGTGCTTCCGTTTACAGTGACACCGGATGACGCTGATGTCTTTGCAGAGCTGCCGCTGAGCGTAATAGTCTCCGCTTCGCTCTCGTCATATTCGCCGGAGAGATCTCTCTCAGTAAACATCTCGGACTTGCTGACCGCGTTGTCTGTCGCAGCTTCTGTAGCTATTGCCGTACCGGTGCCTAAGGATTCCGTTTCGGCACTGCTCCCGCACGATGTGAGTGTCAGCATCAGTGCCAGAATCAGAGCCAGAGCCGTCGTCATTGCTTTCAGAATTGCGCCGTGTTCCACCCCGGCATCTTTATATATTTTGTTTTTATATCCATTATCATTGTTCATATCTGTATCCTCCTGAAGGCCATTTCTGTGTCTGCATTATTTACAGCTCAGTTGCTGCTGTTGCCTGCCTCGAAACATTGATCTCGAGGTTTCCGTTGCGGCAGCGCAGTTTGTCGATGAGCTCTTTCTCTCTGGCAGGATCTTTCAGCGTAACATCATATGTAAGCCTGAACATGCTTCCCATATTTGTGGTCCTTACGTTGACCAGTTCGCAAGAGCTCGTATACTCTGCGAACAGATCGTCGAAGACTCCCGAGTAATCGAGATCCTCAGGGATGACAATCCTGAAGCTTTTATATCTGTCCGCATTCTTTTTAGTTCCGAAATCGAATTTGCCGGAAATCAGTATCACCAGCGAAAGGATTGCCGTGAATGCCGTTGCCAGTCCCAGATATACCATTCCTGTAGCAAGGCCCGTTGCCATCGCCAGGAATATCGCACATATTTCTTTGGCTGTTCCCGGTACTGAGCGGAACCTTACCAGGCTGAACGCTCCCGCGACCGCAATGCCTGCGCCTATGCTTCCGTTCACCATAGCGATGATCACACATATAATGGCCGGCAGCATTGCCAGCGTTACCACGAAGCTCTTGGTATAGCGCGTGTTATACATATAAGCTGCCGCGATCATTATTCCGAGAAGCAATGATACTCCGAACGCTGCTCCGAACTGAGCCGCGCTTATTGTTGCAGTTGTAGTTGATCCATAGATGCTGGACAGTAATTCTGTCATAGCTGCCACCTCCTCAATTTTTGTATGTTATGCGGGCTGCCATATTTTTCAGCCCGTCTTTTCCTCTTGTTTTCATTCGCATAATAATGAGCCAAGCTTAAATGAAACTAAAGCACAGAATATTTTTTCTGAAATGAAAGGAGCCGCGTGATTGACGCGGCCCCTTTCAAAGAGTGGTTATGAAGTTATATGAAGTTTTTATATGAAGAAAAAGTGTTTTTGCTATTGTTTTGTTTCAGGCAGATGCTCTGCCAAAAGCGGGAGCACGCCTTCCATGGTGTATTTGCTTTCCGGCAGATCTTGCCGCTGCATAGCTTTCATAGCCGGCATTGGCGATCGCATGTGCGCGGTCTTCCGGAGTCTCTTTCATGAAGCTGCAGTATGCCGTACCGTATTTTGAAAATGAAGTTTTGTATATCTTCTCCTCTGAGAGGATTTTTGTCATCCACATAGGGATCGCTCCGGGGCACTTCAGTTCCATAAGGAACATTCCTTCCCTGAGCATTGATTTGCCATAAGCTTCCGACCTGAGTGTGAGATCGCTCTCTCTGCAGCGGATGTTGCTGTCGAATGTAACTCTGAATTCCCTGCCGCCGTCAGATGCCGGTGCGCCGTTCTTCATCCTGTAAGCCTCACGGTCATAGGATAGGAAGATCACAGGCTTAAGTCCGCAGTACATGTTCTTAAAATATTCGATCTCGCTCGTTACCTGCGCAGATCCCGCGGACAGATTATGTGTGATCGACGGATCTTTCGAGCCGGCCATCCATTTCATTGCATCCGTCTCGCAAAGTCCAACCCGCCTTTTATATACAACTCCGTCGAATTTGCGCTTGAGCTCCACGAATACTGTGCTGTCTGCATCGGCCGTTGAATAGCTCCTTATGCGGAGTTTCTCTTTGAAATCCGGCTTGGCAATGGAATGTCTGGCAAGCACAAAGTCATCAGTGTCGAAGTATATGTTTCTGACAGTTGACCTGCCGAACTTATCCATCTCCATGTAAGGCTCCATAGCCTTAAGGATGCGTGCCTTCTGCTCAGCTGTGACCATGTATTTGATTTCGTATCTTTTGAAAACTGCCTGATATCCCATGCATTGCCTCCCTTACAGTACATAAGATACCAGTCAATACTTAAACGAAACTTAAATCGGAAAAATATTTTGGGAGTCCGGCAGAAAGCCGATAGATGGCAATTAATCAAAAGCCCCCGCTTTGTAAGCAGGGGCCGGAATTCTGTTCTACTGCAGCGGGAATGTCGCAGTTACTATGAAATCGTGTCCATTTGTAGTGCGCGCGGATATGTGTCCGCCGTGAGCGTTTACTATGGCGTTTGCCATCGAAAGTCCGATGCCGTGACCTCCGGTCTGCGAGTTTCTCGAGCTGTCCATGCGGTAGAATCTCTCGAAGACATGCGACAGCTGTTCATTAGTAAGCTCATTTTCTGTATCGTTGGAAACTTCTAAGACAGCATTCTTTCCTTCCTTGCGGAGAGCAACGTTTATCTCCGGCGGAACAGGCATTCCGTCTTCCTCCTCTGCGCAGTCTGTTACGCGCGATGAGACCGAGTATTTGACAGCGTTCTCAAGGAGTATAGAAAGCAGCTTTTCGAGCTCCTTTGTGCTGCCCTTCACCGTGACATCTTCAGATACATCGCCTGATATAGCTTTGCCGTTCTCCCATGCCAGTGACTCGAAAGAGGAAACCGTCTCGCTGACTATATCGGATAACGGTACATCCGTCATCACAAGGCTGTTGTCCGCCTCTTCCATGCGTGAAAGATATACAAGATCATTTGTCAGGCCGGTTAGCCTGTCAACCTGGTCATTGATGTCTCCGAGGTTCTCTCTGAGCTCACCTTTGTTTATCCTCTTATTGTCGAGCTCCATGTCCATAAGATCGATGTTCGCCTTTATGATCGCCAGCGGTGTCTTGATCTCGTGGCCTGCATCGGTAATGAAGCGTTTTTGCTTCTCATAGCTCTCGGCCACAGGCCTGACTATGCGCCCTGCAAAGTAGAGGATCACGAAGAATATCGCTATCAGTCCGATCAGAGACATGAGAATACTTGCCCCGAGGAAGGCTCTGAACGATCCGAGTGTTCTGCCGCAGTCCAGGAAAGTGATCATTGAACCGCTCGCGGATTCAGTCACAGCATATCTGAAATCACCTACAAAGCCTCTTCCCTTTCCCGAAGCGAGCACCTTCTCTGCGTATCCGGCAGCTTCATCGGCGTCAACTGCGGAGATCCTGTCCGTATAGGTCTGCAGTACGTTCCCGCTTTCGTCAAAGGTTACCATGAAGAACCTCGACTCCTCCGCCTCGTCTCGTGTCATGGAATGGCCGCCCGGGCCTCTGTGCCCGAAAAAGTCCCTGTCATTATCATAACCGCTGTCAGCATCATCGTCGAAGTTTCCAAACGGATTAAGCATGTCCTCCAGCATGATTCTGATGGAATTTTGCTCAAGGACCATAATCTTTGTGTCGGCATCGGCTACGACTTTTCTGTAATTTACAATATTCATGCCCGCGACAATAACTGACAGCAGAACTGCCAGAGAGACCATCGCGAGCACTATGAATCTTATTTTGAGTTTCTTTATCATTTTCTGAGCGTTACATGCTGCTTCAAAGCATTCTATTTGGTATCGTCTGAAACGATCGAATATCCCGCATTACGGGTAGCCTTTATCTTTACATCAGCGTCAAGAGCCGCGAGCTTCTTTCTCAGATATGACACATACACCCACACCACGTTGCTCTCAGTATCGGTATCGTAGCCCCAAATGTGATCCATGAATGTGTCTACGGAAATTATATTGCCCGGTTTTGCCATGAGGAGCTCCATCATCTGGAATTCCTTATTGGCCAGTTTGACCGATCCGGACGGTGTCGACATCTCAAAGCTCGCTCTGTCAAGCGTCAGATTGCCGCAGCTGAGCTTTGTATCCACCTCATTGCCGGAGCGGGTTATAGCCCTGACCGCCGCAAGAAGCTCCTTGGCATCGAAGGGCTTAGTGAGGTAATAGTTGGCCCCGCTGTCGAGTCCCAGCACTTTGTCGTCTATCTCGGACTTTGCAGTGAGCATCAGCACAGGAATATCGGAGCCTGACGCGCGGAGCTTTTTCAGCACAGTTATGCCGTCAACTTTAGGCATCATTATATCGAGCACGGCAGCGTCATAGTTGCCCGCCTCAAGATAATCGAGAGCCGCCTGTCCGTCATGGACCGCATCTATCGAGTAGTTGTTGTTCTCAAATATTTTGACCAGCACTTTCGCCAGTGCGATCTCGTCCTCAGCAAGTAAAATGCGCATGTATTCCTCCGTTGTTTTATATATCTAATTATAATAAAAACACGCCAGCTTTAACTATACTTTAAATCGCTTTGGCCGGCGTGTCGTTTTTGTGTTGTTTAAATGTGTCTATAGCATTCGTTTAAGATATTTACCTGTCTTTGACTCTTCTATATCTGCCACTTCTTCAGGAGTACCCTCGCAGACTATGCGGCCACCCTCATCGCCGCCCTCAGGACCGAGGTCGATAATATGATCAGCCTGCTTGATCACATCGAGGTTATGCTCTATGACGACAACGGTGTTCCCCTCGTCGACCAGTCTGTTAAGTACATAGAGGAGCTTCTCTACATCTGCGAAATGAAGTCCCGTCGTAGGCTCATCGAGAATGTACAGAGTCTTGCCCGTGCTGCGCTTTGAAAGCTCGGTCGCAAGCTTTATTCTTTGCGCTTCACCTCCCGACAGCTGTGTGGACGGCTGTCCGAGACTGATATAGCCGAGGCCTACATCATCGAGAGTCTTCAGATATCTCAATATGCTCTGCTGGTTCTCAAAGAACGGTATCGCCTCTGCGACTGTCATATTGAGCACTTCGGAAATATTCTTACCCCTGTAGCGGACCTCGAGGGTCTCGTGGTTGTATCTTGCACCTCCGCAGACTTCGCAAGGAACGAATACGTCAGGCAGGAAGTTCATCTCTACTTTTATGATGCCGTCTCCGCTGCAGTGCTCGCAGCGTCCGCCCTTTACGTTGAAGCTGAACCTGCCCGCCTTGTAGCCTCTTACCTTGGCTTCAGGCATTTCTGCAAACAGGTTGCGTATATGCGTGAACATGCCCGTGTAAGTCGCAGGATTTGAGCGAGGCGTCTTTCCTATAGGCGACTGGTCAATATTGATGACTTTGTCGAAATTCTCTATTCCCTTGATTTCGCGGAACTTGCCCGGACGTTCCTGCGTGCGGTTGGTAACACGCGATACGCCTTTGTAGAGGATCTCGTTGACGAGGCTCGACTTGCCCGAGCCTGAAACTCCCGTGACAAGTACCAGCTTGCCCGCAGGTATTCTTACATCTATGTTCTTCAGGTTGTTCTCGGCAGCGCCAAGAACCTCCAGATATTTGCCGTTGCCGTCTCTGCGCACCATCGGAACCGCGATATGTCTCTTGCCTGAGAGGAACTGGCCTGTGATCGATTCAGGGCAGTTCTTTATATCTTCGACTGTACCCTGTGCTACCAGCTCTCCTCCGTTGATGCCCGCTCCCGGACCTATATCCACGATGTGGTCGGCAGCGTACATTGTGTCTTCGTCGTGCTCGACTATGATGAGCGTGTTGCCCATGTCGGTGAGACCGCGGAGCGATGCCAGAAGTTTGTCGTTATCGGCCTGATGCAGACCGATTGATGGCTCATCAAGTATGTAGAGCACTCCGACAAGGCCAGAGCCAATCTGAGTAGCGAGACGTATGCGCTGTGACTCTCCTCCGGAAAGCGTGGCAGACGTACGGCTCAGAGTGAGATATCCGAGGCCGACGTCTTTCAGGAATTTCAGCCTCGCCTTGATCTCCTTTGTGACCATGGCGCTGATCTTCTTCTCTCTGTCTGTGAGCTTCGTTTCAAGATCTTCGAAGAAGTCCATGGCCTGTACGACTGAAAGGTCTGTCAGCTCCATGATATTTTTGCCGCCGACCGTGACCGCAAGGACAGTGTCCCTGAGTTTGCGTCCCTTGCAGACCGGACATACGTCCTCTGTCATCATGTCGCTGATCTTTTCTTTTATGTAATCGGAGTTTGTCTCACCCCATCTGCGCTCAAGGCTCGGAATGATGCCCTCGAAAGTATGATTCATGTGCGAAACACGGCCGCTGCGGCTTTCATATGTGTATTTCAACCTGCGCGATCCGGTACCATGCAGGAGCTCATCCTTGAATCTCGGCGGAAGCGCCTTGAACGGCACGCCGAGATTAGTGCCGTGGTCTATCGCCAGGCGGTTGAGCATCTGCCTGTAGAATCCCATAGCATCAAGTGTCGAAAAGACATTTCCAAGAGCGCCGTTCAGGATACTCTTGTTTTCGTCAGTAACGACTGCTTCGTCGGTGATACGCAGAGTGAATCCCAGACCGCTACAGTTCTCGCATGCACCATACGGAGCATTGAAGGAGAACATGCGCGGCTCCATCTCTTCAAGTCCTATTCCGTGATCAGGGCATGAGAACTTGGTTGAGTAGACAGCTTCGTACTCTTCTTCGTCTTTTATTATTTTTCCGTCGGTATCGGCGCCGTTATTGTCAGGCTGCACGTTATCACGCTTATGCGGTGTAAAGAGCACACTGCAGATACCCTCGCCTTCCTTTATGGCAAGCTCGAGGGCTTCGGCAATACGGCTTCTGTTATCACTTCTGAGCACTATGCGGTCGATGATAATATCGATGTTGTGCTTGTTGTTTTTTGCGAGCACGATGTCGCCCTCATCGAGGCGCGACATCTCGCCGTCGACGCGCACACGTGTATAGCCGTCGCGGCGAAGGCGGTCAAGGACCGCCCTGTGCTCGCCCTTGCGTCCCCTAATGACAGGTGCAAACACAGTCAGCCTCGTACCCTCTTCATGCGACTGTATATTCTCGATAATGCTGTCTATGTTCTGACTGGTGATCTCGCGTCCGCAAACCGGGCAATGCGGGATACCTATTCTGGCGTACAACAGTCTCAGATAGTCATAGATCTCCGTGACCGTACCGACAGTCGACCTCGGGTTCTTGTTGGTCGTCTTCTGGTCGATACTGATGGCAGGAGACAGACCTTCTATGGACTGCACATCCGGCTTTTTCATGAGACCCAGGAACTGCCTCGCATACGATGACAGCGACTCAACATATTTTTTCTGCCCCTCTGCGTAGATCGTATCGAAGGCAAGTGAAGACTTGCCTGAACCGGACAGACCGGTCAGTACTATCATCTTGTCACGCGGCAGTGTGACATCTATTCCTTTTAAGTTGTGCTCACGCGCACCTTTTATAACTATGTTCTTTTCCATCTATTTTGCTCTGCTGCTCGCTCTAAGCTCGAACAGTATATCACGAAGCTCTGCAGCGCGCTCGAAGTCGAGCTGCTTCGCCGCTTCTTTCATATTCTTCTCCACTTCGCGTATTGTTTCGCGGAGCTCCTTGGCAGTCATTGCCTTCGGATTCTTTATATCCCTCTCGCCGGAGTATTCGGATGTTGCTCTTGCGATCTCACGGACCGGCTTCACGATGGTCTTAGGTACTATTCCATGCGCTTTGTTGTATTCATCCTGAGTCTTGCGGCGTCTTGCAGTCTCATCAATGCATACTTTCATCGCCTTGCTCACGTAGTCCGCATACATTATTACACGGCCGTGCTCGTTACGCGCGGCACGTCCGACCGTCTGTATGAGCGAGGTCTCAGTTCTAAGGAAGCCCTCCTTGTCTGCATCAAGAATCGCTATGAGCGAAACCTCCGGAAGGTCAAGACCCTCTCTGAGCAGGTTGATGCCTACAAGCACGTCGAATTTGCCCATACGGAGATCGCGGATGATCTCAAGTCTCTCGAAATTATCTATTTCAGAGTGAAGGTATCTTACTCTTATACCCTGCTCCTGTAAATACTTAGTGAGGTCTTCGGCCATGCGCTTCGTGAGAGTGGTTACGAGCACACGCTCACCCTTCGCCGCTGTCTCATTTATCTCACCGATAAGGTCATCGATCTGGCCTTTTGTAGGCCTTACCTCTATTTCAGGATCGAGCAGTCCGGTCGGCCTTATGAGCTGCTCTGCCGTGACTCCGCCCGATCTTTCGAGCTCGTATTTTGCAGGAGTAGCGGAGACGTACACCGTCTGGCCGGTCAATTCTGTAAACTCCTCAAATCTGAGCGGCCTGTTATCGAATGCCGAAGGAAGTCTGAATCCGTATTCGACCAGCGATTCCTTACGTGCACGGTCGCCGTTATACATCGCTCGAAGCTGCGGAAGCATGGCGTGCGACTCATCTATTATCGTCAGGAAATCCCCGTCCGGGAAGTAGTCAAGCAGCGTATACGGCCTCTCTCCCGGCTTCAGGAAGTTGATGTGACGTGAGTAGTTCTCAATGCCCTTGCAGGTGCCGACCTCCATCATCATCTCTATATCGTAGTTGGTGCGCTGCTCAAGCCTCTCAGCCTCAAGCAGCTTGCCGTTTGATCTGAACCAGTCCAGTCTCTCGCGCAGCTCTTCCCTGATAGATGCCACTGCCATGAGCATGTCTTCTCTGCTCGTGATGTAGTGGCTTGCCGGGAATATCGAAATATGCGAGCGTGAGCCGGTGATCTCACCCGTAAGCGGATCTATCTCACGAATGCTCTCTATCTCATCACCGAATAGTTCGACTCTGACTGCGCTCTCACCGCCCGCCGGATAGATATCGACGATATCGCCTCTTGCCCTGAAGCTTCCTCTCGAGAAATCCATATCGTTGCGCGTGTACTGGATGTCGGTCAGCTTGCGCAGAAGCTGCATGCGGTCCATCTCCATGCCCGGCCTCAGGCTGATGAGCTGATTGCGGTATGATGACGGACTGCCCAGACCGTAAATGCACGAAACTGAAGCAACTATGATGACATCCCGCCTCTCGAGCTGCGCAGCAGTCGCTGAGTGCCTGAGCTTGTCGATCTCGTCGTTGATATCTGCGTCCTTTTCTATATAAAGATCCGTCGAAGGTACATAAGCCTCCGGCTGATAATAATCGTAGTAAGATACGAAGTACTCCACCGCGTTGTCCGGGAAGAACTCCTTGAACTCGCCGTGAAGCTGCGCGGCGAGCGTCTTGTTATGTGAAATGACGAGCGTCGGCTTCTGCACAGCCTCGATGATTTTGGCCATCGTAAAAGTCTTGCCGGAGCCGGTGACACCCATAAGTGTCTGCGCCTGCTCGCCGGCAAGTATGCCGTCTGCGATCTTCTTTATCGCCTGCGGCTGATCGCCCGTCGGAGCGTATTCACTTTTTACTACAAACTTTCCCATCTGTGACATTGTATCAGAAAAAGGTCTTTAGAACAAGTGTTCTTTATTGGTATAATAAATATGAGCTACTATAGAAGGTAGGCGGTTAACCCTCTTCGGAGGGGCTGGAACCCTCCGATAACATTAAGACCCGAAAGGGAATCTGAAGAAAGGAGGGCAATGCCAATGGATGTATTCCAGTTTATGCAGGTCGTGGGTTTCGCACTCGCTTTCCTCATAGCCGGATACGGCCTGGGTAAAAGAAAGTAACCGCCCTCAGCGACGAATGCGGTTACTTCAGTAACTAGTATTTCGGGCTAACCGTCTATCGGTAGCTCATCACTACAACTATTATATCTAATCATTACAAAAAGTAAACAGAGTCTTCCTGCTTACTGCTTTGGAGCCGGAGCAAGCACTTTAAGGCGCGCGATGGCGGTATCAAACAGGTGTGAATATATCAGCTCCCTGTTGTAACCTAATACATCTATTAGCAGCTCCGTATCAGGTTCTCCGCTGTCTTCAGATATTGTGACCAGCACCGGCGCAGCCACTCTGACCACCTTATACAGATCTTCCTCGCTGACCGGCATCTCTCCGCCATTCAATCCGCTAAGCACGGTATATAAGCGCTTCGCAGTTTCCCAGTAATCTGCCGAAGGATCTTCTCCTGCGGATTCGTGCTCAACTCCTACCACAAGGTACATGATGGCTCCTTCAAGTTCTCCCCTCTTTGCAGCCAATCCTTCAAACAGCGATCCCGATGAGTTCTCATTGAACACAAGATCCATCAGCTTCACATAAGCTTCCTGCCAGCTGTATGTCAGATCATGATTATTGCCGTCTGCATCTGTCCAGCTGTCTGTTCTCTCTGCCGAGTATTCAGCCCGTGAAGGTACTTTTGCCTCAAGGTTTTCTACGATCCCGGCGACAACATCGTCCGTGACTATCCTCGCTTTCATACCGGCTGCATCGCTTCCCAGTGACACGAGGATCTCATCAAAGCCCTCGTCAGTTTCTTTCGTCTTAAGCTCATGCATCACGCCGTAACGCGTCATTCCCCAAAGAGGTATATGTGTGACTATGTCATCGCTGCACACATAATTGTGTATGAACTTATAGTCCCCGGCAGCTTCAGCATCGACCGTAGCAGGCGCCTCAAAAGTATACGCGAATATCTTTGATCCACTGAGCTTATCTGACAGCCTTGCCGCAAGAACATTAGCTATTGCGCCTCCGCGGCTATGCCCTGTGATCCAGAATGTTGCTCCGTCTCCGCCCAGTGATGCTATATCCTCCGAGACCTTATCCACAGCCTTCATGTAGGCGTAATGCTCTCCGGAAGGATCCGCATTGCCCGGTTCATTTACAGTGAAGTTCTGTTTCCAGGCCTTGTTCTTCTGTTCCCATCCGTTGTTTACGCTCTGTATGACGACCGCCACGACGGTCTTGTCCCCTATGGTCTTGCGCCCCCAGGTGTAATTGCAGTCATCCGGATCCGTGCTTCCGAAATCGCTGTATCCGACTTCTTCGAAGCCCATGCTTTTCAGGAATGCCTCCCCCGGGTTATCTGCGTCATCGCTTACACATGATGCAACGAGCTGAATTGAGGCCAGCGCAAGTTCTTTATTCTCTGAAGACGGATTATCTTCAAACCATCCGTCAGAGTAGTAGAAAGTGTCCTTAATGGTCTTCTTTTCTGAATCCTGAGAGCTGACGCTTGAAAGCCACTCGACATCGCCGAATATATACTCATATGACTTTCCGCAGCCGGTAAGCATGAATGCCATTAACGTCATCAGCATTGCCAGTGCAAAAACTGCTCTTTTACGAAATAATCTGTTGTGCATATCTGAACCTCCGAGTGAGGAAATTATATCATAAAAAGGCTGCGGACGAATCCGCAGCCCTGCAGTCCGGTCGGACCTTATTGATATGCAAATCCCTCTCCTGCGCTCTGTACAGGCTCGAATATGGATTGTGCCTGCTCGTCAGTCAGATCAATGCCGAATACTTCCTTGTAGTAAGCTTTTGCCTCTGCGATGACGTCGACATCTTCGAACTTTTCAGGATATGCTGCCTTAGCCATCCACAGAAGAGTTACCGGGCAGTCGACTCCCGGAGTGTAGCTCCTGTACATACCGAGCGGCATCTTGAAGACTCTCTTGTCCTGGACTGCCTTTACCGGGCTCCAGTCGTAGCCTGCTACAGTATTGTTGTACAGATCATCCGGATAGAATGCGTTGAAGTTGGTCATGAAGATCAGATCAGGGTTCCATCCGTATACCTGCTCCATGTTGACTGCTACGGAGTTGTCTGTTGAGAGCTCCTTGGCAACATTCTTTGCTCCGATGGCATCTGCCCACCACTGACCGAAGAACTGCTGTCCCGAGGTCAGGAGCGTAGTATCGCTGTACTGGAAGAGGAAGAATGCATTGGCTCTCTCTTCATCAGGGATGTCCTTTACTCTCTCCTGAACCATGTCGTACATTGCGTTGGACTTCTCCTCAACGATGACAGCCTTGTCGCTGTCAGGGAACATCTGGCTCAGCAGGGAGATCCAGTTATTGAGAGTCTCGATGCAGTTATAGTTCCACTTGTTTACGGAGATAGCGACTGCAGCAAAGCCAGCATTAGTCAGCTGGTCACCGAGTTCGGAGCTCGATGCGCTGTAGAATACTACATCAGGCTCAAGCTTTGCGAGCTCTTCCATGTTGACATTCACGTCTTCGATATATCCTGTCTCCGCATTGAGGATCTCAGGATAGAGCTGCCCCAGCAGTCCGTTCTGTGCAGCTGTCATCGATGGCATCGGCATGCCTACGATCTTGTCAGCAGAGTCGAAGAATACGGCAAGCACGCTCGGGAGCGGATATATATCGCATACCGCTATTCTCTGGATATCTGTCGGTACCTCGACCTGCCTGTCGGCGTGATCCGTTATGGTGATGGTGTCAGAAGTTTCAGCAGGCTCTGCAGATTCCTCTCCGCCGCCTCCGCCGCATGACGCGAACGCCATCATGCTCATGGCGATCACCATGACAAGCACAAGAAGTTTTAACGTTTTGTTCTTCTTACTCAGAATACTCTTCATAATCAGAAACCTCCTTTGATTTATTTGATTTTAATTAATAGCTCATTTATGTCATCGACCAGATCCGGGATCTCGTCTCTGTAGATGCGGCCGGAGAAGGCCTCGCTCGGAAGCGAAATGAACTTAGCGCTTTCCGGAACGATAGGCTTGTAAAGAGGATCCGCTATGACAAAGGCTGCGCCTTGAAGTTCAGGGATGATGTCATCTTCGTCAGGTGTCATGCGATCGCATTCCCGGAGAATATCTTCCGGACATTCCGTCGCACAGAGTACTTTCGCAGGTATGCCGCACTCGAGTTCGATAGTGCTCGCGAGCGACAGCGATGTGATGCCCTCGCCAATCACAGCGGCGAAGCCTTTTTCATATGTACTTCCGTTCACACCTTCACTTTCGTTCAGAAAGACTCCGGAGTCCACACTTATCTCACTCGATTCAAAAGTGTCTGCTCCACCCTGCTCTCTGAATTTCTTTACATTGAGTATTATCTGATCAGCCAGCAGACCCGGAAGCTCATTTCCGACCGGATACCCAATAGCATACGGCATGCCGAATCTTTCGTACAGCACTTTGGCCGCGCCGTAGCCGGCCGCTGAAACGACCAGATTCACATCTGCTTCGGCCGAGCGTCTTATCTCGTCAAGGCTGTTGCCCATCGCCCATTTCGACACTACTTCAAAGCCCTCTCTTTCGAGCCACTGAACTATGGAGTCATCCGTTCCGTTCACGGAGAAATCGAGCGGGGTAAGTCCAAGGACATTGACCTTGATCCCATTCGGGCGCATGCAGCAATCGTCCAGAACTGATGCAAGTTTCCGCGCAGACATCTGCAAAGTATTTCCTTCACCGTTTTTGCTGTCTCCGGGATCATCTACGAAGCGCTTCGCGATCCCCGCAAGAGCCATGGACGCACCATGTATGTATGTATTCATGCCGGTAGTCGGAAAGCCGAAGCTCGGAGTACCCGTTCTGCTTTCAATTACCGAAGCGACTGCTTCGAAGTCGAATCCTGTCATCGTAGGGATAGGTGTGCCCGCTATAGCGATGAAAGCCGGCTTAAGCACTTTTGCAGCATCCACGATATCGCTGATGAGCTTTTCGTCATCACCCATGATCGCTTCCATCTCGCTGATGCCGGATATGTAGACCATGCTGTCCATGTCGTACCAGCGCGGTTCGTCGTGGGTCGTGTACGTCGAGTTGCAGCCTGAAGCGTCATGCATTACAGTCATTCCGTCTAGCTCAAACAACGCCGAGCACACGCCCATGACATCCGCTGAGTATGTAGAAATTATTCTTGCTGTCTGTTTCATCGTATACACACCTCACAGCCCAGGCCCTTCACCTGCACAAGCTCACGCATCTCTTTCCTTTCGAGGAAGGCCTCGCGCATAAGTCTGCAAGTTCTTGTGACTGCCTCATATCCTGTCATGCCTCCGCCTTCAACAACGTTGACGAAGTGGTCGGTCTCCTCAAAGGCAGCCGCTTTCTGCCCGATCGCCAGGATTTTTCCTTCTTCCTTTTCTTCAGCATTTGCTGTGCGGGCAAATCTCATACCAGGGTGCACCGTCGGATAGAACATAAGGTCCGGGTGTTCCTTCTGCAGACTTCCGAATGCCGCTTTGTCTCCGCCGGGAATGCCGTCTGCATACACCTTAGTGACATTTATCCCATGGTCGAGCAGCAGCTCCGCGAGCCCAAGCGGTCTCGGGCAAAATGTATAGTCGATGCTCACCGCTGTATCTCCGATAAGCCTTTTAGTCTCTTCCAGTTCTCTTTCGCATTCAGCTCTGAGCGCTGCGATCTCCTCACTGCTTCGAGGTTCAATACCAAGGACATCAGCAAGTCCCGCGAAAGTCGCATCGATCTCATCATAATCGAAGCTGAATTTAAGCGCGTAGTGGATCCCGCCGAGTCTTTCCGAAAGCATATCTCCGCCAGGCGCTGCGTCCGGATTGTACGAGACATAGACGCGACTCTCCGCCATCTGCTGGTATTCTTCGTAAGTTTTGCACGAAGTGATCTCATGCACCTTAAGGCCGGCACCTTTCAGGACCTTCATCAGGTCGCTGTCCTCATCGGTCGGAAGGTCATTGCCGATGATCGCGACCGCCTTTGGATCTATCGTGCGCTCATGCAGGAGCATGTAGAGGCGCGACCTCATCAGCTGGTCCGGAGTCAGACCGCTCTTGCGCATGATAGGATTCATGTAGCAGTCTGTGAAGTCGATGTCCGGGAAGCGGCTCCTGAGCACAGAGTAAATCATATCGAGGTCGACACCCGTAAAGTGATGCACGCAGCTCGTATACACGAGGACTGCAGGGGGGCGCTTCGGTAGCTTTTTGATTATGTCCGTCACGCCTTCTATCACAAGATCTTCCATATCTCCGTCGAGCAGGTTGTTCTCTCTGACTGCGACAGTAGAGAATCTGTCCATCGTACCCATCTCAGCGGCAGTCAGTACGACTCCGCGCAGGCAGCCCGCAGCGCACACGAAGATTTCGTGTGCCTCCGGGATGAGCATCCCGGTGTGGACGATGTTCCACGTGCCGCGGGCCGGAGATGAATACTCCAGCCCCGACCTGAACGGTGCAGGGAAATTCGCGTCCGCGATCCTTACATGAGGGATCTCTTCGGCATTCAGCCTTTTACTTTGTGATCCATTGATTTTTTTTAGCATTTTACTGTCTTCTCTATTGTTAGGTTTCTCTCTTCCGGTAACTTAGCTTTGCTTCCGTCAGGTCTCCTCTTATGTACTGTATAGCTTTATGCCTTTTAAGCCCTTTTGACTTTACTATTGGTTTGCACTCTTCTGCTGAAAAATAAAACCATGGTAAACTGCGCATCATATCCTTGATAATCAGGGCAAATGCGCAATAAACTCAAACTCAAGTTTACGATATATCCCTAGTTATCATTATTTAGACATTGTACCGGGCCCAATCACTCATTCACACCCCATTTGGGGCTGATCCAAGTGCTTTCCCTCTTATCTGTTCTCAACTATTGCGCATATGGCATTTTTATTTTTACCCTCGTGCGCATTTTTTTCTTTACTTTTTTCAGCATAGTCTCATTCCCGAATTGCAAATCTCAAGCAGCTTCTTTGCCAGCTTGCGGTATTCATCTGCCATCTCGCTGTCAGGGAAAGCCTCTATGACCGTCTTTCCCAGATCCTCAGCATCAGTGACCGTTTCACTGCGGCTCAGCTCGCCAATTACCTCTGAATGAATGTCGGAAGCGAGCTCAGCTACTTTGGCGTCTTCATCGCGGACATTCCTGCGGTTGAGGATGATGCCGCCGAGTGAAGCGTAACCTCTGTCCCTGAACCCGTCGAGCGCGACGGCGATATTCGCGGCAGCATGAATGGCCATATTCTCCCCGGAGGTGATAACAAACACCTTATCGGCATAGCCTCCGCGCATAGGCATCGAAAATCCGCCGCAGACTACGTCGCCAAGCACGTCGTAGATAACGACGTCAGGTTTGAACGTCTCGTAGGCACCCTTCTCTTTGAGCTTGTCAAGAGCCGCTATTATTCCGCGTCCTGCGCATCCGAGGCCGGGAGTAGGTCCGCCCGCCTCCACACAGATCACGCCGCCGTAGCCCTCCTTTACCATGTCGGATAATTCGAAGGCATTCTTGCGTTCCCTTACGAGATCAAGCACAGTTGTCATATCTCCCTGGCCATGGAGGCTCGAAGTCGAGTCCGCCTTAGGGTCGCATCCTATCTGCATGACCTTGTAGCCCATGTCCGCGAGAGCCGCCGACACGTTCGACACCGTTGTCGATTTGCCGATGCCGCCTTTTCCGTATACTGCGATTTTAATCATTTTGTTACCTTTCCTGTATCCGCCGGGTCCGTCCGCGCGGTTCTATTCATATGTGGTTTTAACGCTGATGTCCGGGATTAGTCCCAGTCTGTGCGACAGAGCCTCGATGTCCGATGCGGGGCCTTCGAGCATCACGCTTATTATGTATTTTTCAGATCTCCTGTGAGGCAGGCCCATCCTGCCGATCAGCAGATGATTGTATTCCCTGAATGCTTTGTTTATAAGATCTGCTCTATCGTTGCTCCGCATTATAACGGTTATGGACGCGAGTATCGTTTCATCTTTGTCCGATACCGGTATTTCCTGTTGCTTAGCCTGATCCTCACCGCTTATGCCGACAGCCACGACGTTCTTCATTATGTTGTGCGGTGTCTCCACCTCACCTATTAATGCATCGACTCCGAACGCCCGGCGGATATTTTCTTCGGTCACCACACTTGTAGTATCCCCGAAGATGCTTCTTCCGTCCTTGGAAAGCATCAGTGCCTTGCCCGCACGCTGAAGTGCATGAGCCGGGTAATGTGTGTTGAATATGCAGGCAACGCCCTCTGCCGCCAGAGCCGTCATCGCGTCGAGAACGATGAGCTGGTTTTTGAAGTCGAGGTTGGATTCCGGCTCATCGAGAACCAGGATCTCCGGTTCGGCAGCCATTGCACGCGCTATCAGCACCATCTGCAGTTCGCCGCCGCTTATCGCGTAGCACGGTTTATCGGCAAGATGCGAAATGCCGAGTCTGTCCATCACGCGTTCCGCCACCTTCATGTCTTCACCGGACGGAGCCGAGAAAGCTCCGATACGGCTGCTTCGCCCGAGCAGCACGGTCTGGAATGCCGTATAAGATACTGCCGCAGACCTTGCCTGAGGCACGTATGCCATCCTGCGCCAGAGCTTTGATGCGGGTATGCTTCGAATATCTTCACCGTCCAGAAGGCTCCTGCCGCTCTGCCAGTGGAGCATGTCCATCATGCATCTGAGCAGTGTCGTTTTTCCTGCCCCGTTCGGTCCGAGCACAGCAAGTATCTCTCCCGGCTCAACCTCTATATTTATATCTTTAAGTATCTGCGGTCCGTTCTTGTATGCGAAGCTGCCGCTTTCTATTCTGAGCAGACTCATATGCGCCAGCCTCCGCTTCTTCTCATCAGGATTATAAAGAACGGCGCGCCTATCATGGCAGTCAGTATCGATACGGGAATCTCCGCCGCAGAAATGCTGCGCGCCATGGTGTCTACGATTATCATGAATACGGCTCCGAAGCTTACGGATGCCGGTACTATCGAAAGGTGATTGTTGCCGAATAACATGCGGCACATGTGAGGGATCAGAAGCCCGACCCATCCTACCTGTCCGCACATCGTTACGCAGGATGCCGTGACAGCGGTCGCCGCAACAACGGTGATTCCTCTGAGCAGCCTGATATTGACGCCCGATGCCTTTGCTTCATCATCGGAAAGAGGCAGCAGGTTCATGCGCCATCTGATGAGCATGAAGAGTACCACTCCTGCGACTATGACAGGAGCACCAAGTGAGAGCGTGCGATAGTTTGCCTTGTCGAGGCCTCCCATAAGCCAATATGTGATAGCCGGGAGCTGTGATTCAGCATCCGCTGCGAACTTGACGAAGGATATGAGCGCGGAGAACAGCGATCCTATCATAATGCCTGAGAGCACTATGTAACTGAGTCCTCCTCTGTCCTTGCCCGAACCCGCAAGCCATGTGAGAGCTACAGCAAAGCTGCCCATTGCCAGACCCATCAGCTGTATCCCGATCAGATCAAATCCGAGCAGTATCCCGAGCGCGGCGCCAAAAGCCGCGCCGCTTGCCACGCCAAGAGTATCCGGTGTAGCGAGAGGATTTGCGAAAAGGCTCTGGAACGCACAGCCCGAGACTGAAAGCCCTGCTCCGACCAGGCAAGCCAGTATGATGCGAGGCAGCCTCAGCTGCATGACCGTCTTTTCAATTAGCTCGCTTTCCGCATGCTTACCGGCCAGTGCAGCGCGGAGCACGTCAAATACCTCGCCCGGTGAGATAGACATACGTCCGATCCCAAGGGCGATGATGGCTGCTATAAACGGCAGCACAATAAGTATTAATATCCATACGGCTCCAAGCCTTCCGTCCCTTCTGAGGCTCATCTGCTTGTTCTGCTTCCTGCTAATTATCCTGTTTACGGTGACTCTGCCCAATAATCAAAACAGCCCCGCTCCGTGTGAAGCAAGGCTGCATAAATCAAATCTCAGTACGCAAAGAGCGCTCTAATGAATGATCACCTTCGCATCTTGCTTCGGCCTCAAACCCTGTTCATGGGATTTCGGCTTCAGGAGGATGTTTCAGACTTTGGCATAGGTCACCTTGGCATTGATACCGTCGAGGCGTCCGAGCGCTCCGCTGAGTGAGTTGATCCTGTCCATCGGCGCGTCAATGGCTATGCTGATAATGTTTATCCCCTTCTCTTTGTAAGGGATCCCCATGCGTCCGATAATATAACCGGAATATTCATGGAGCAGATCGTTCAGCATTTCCACTTTGTCTGACTGCGTGACGATAATGCTTATCACAGCGACTCTGGTTTCCATTGTTGATCTCCTGTTTTTTAATTGTAAAGTGATTTTAGCACAACATCAGTCGTGCGGCAATCTCCGGTGGTCCTCTACTTTATCGATGCTGAGGAACACAACGGCAGCTCCGGCAGCCGTCACAAGGGCTGATATGAAAGTAAGTACCTTTGCCCCGGAAGCATCGAGTATCCATCCTCCTGCAAAGCTTGCGATGATAGTAGAGAAGGTAAACATCATCGTGAAGAGAGACTGTCCCTTGACCGCCTCTCCCGGGCTCATGATCTCGTTAATGAAATAAACCATGGCAGGCATCAGAAGCGCGAATGCCACAAGCTGGAATGCCTGTGTGGCAAAGAGCACTCCTACCGAACCCGCGAGCCAGCAGACCACGATCTTCCCGGTGAATCCGATAGATGCGATCTTTATGAGCGTGCGGCTCCGGAAGTGTTTCTTTATCTGCCCGATGAAGATCATTGTAGGCATCTCCAGGAGGGCCATCAGAGAAAGGATCCTTCCTGTCTGCTCGGTAGTGCCTCCTACTCCGTCTGCTATCTGCGGCATGTAATTGGTGAGAATGGCGTTGCTGAAGAGCAGCCCTGAAACACCAAGATTCATTATGAAGAAGTATTTATTGCGCCTGATGAACGCCTTGAGGTCTATCCTTTCGTCATCATCTGTGTTCGTTGCAGCCGGTCTTCCGCCGGTATGCTCAGCGATCTCAATATCGTTTGCCTGCTTTATTTTTGTAAAGCTGTACTTTGTAAGGAATAGCAGCGCTATCAACAGTATGCATGCCGCCTCCGTACATACCGGAACCGACATCTCACCCCTTTTCTCTACCAGAGTTCCGAGCACCGCCACTATGGCGGAAAATCCCAGTGAGCCTCCGGCTCTTCCTATTCCGAAGTTTACATTTGTACCGCATTCGCTGAGCCTGAAGGAAAGCGTATTAAGAAGCGGCTGAAGCAGAGCGTGTATCGCCAGAACAGCCGCGATAGCCGCAGCCAGCATGAATGATCTTCCTGCAAAAACGAAATATCCCACACAGATCAGCATCATGAGAAAAGTCATCCATACCGAGGCATCGATTATCTTTATCCCTTTTGCTCTGTCCATGTGGTCGGCAACAAAAGGCTGCAGTCCAAGCGCCAGCAGGTTTGCCGCAGCCAGCGTTATGCCTATGTGCATATTGTCATAGCCTTTTGCGAGCATAAAAACCGAGGCAAAACTGCCTGTGATACCGTAGATCATCCAGTATGCCCCGAGTGTTGATGCGTATTCTATATTAAGTTTTAATGATTTCAATTCTGCTTATATCTCCTGTCTGTCAGAATTCGTCCGGTGAGAACTCCAGCAGGCAATCATACGCTTCCTGACCAAAAAGTGCAATATAGTCGGCAACAGCTCTGTCGATTATTTCCTTTGCGTCTTCAGGGAAGTGCTTGCACAGCTCGTCAGCAACAGAGCAGTAAATGTGAGCTGTATGGAAGTTGAAGTCTCTCATAGCACTTGTTCCGAGTTCAGCTTTCTTGTCAGCAACCATTTTGACTTCTTCTTCGCTGAGAGGCTTGCCCCAGTCGAAGTCACAGCGATCTCCACCCCAGCTCATAGATGTAGAGATTGGAGTGCATACGGCTCCGCACCCAAAGCCATCGTATACGGCCGCATCCACATTTACACAGTACTCGCGTCCGTACTCAAGGATGTCGTTCTTCTTCCATGCTTCGCACCATGCGCACTTTGCGATATACGTCTGGTAGGTAGGCTCTGAGCGGAGCATGCCGAACTCCATCTGTCCGGCATAATCAGGCTTCCACTCGCCATACGCCTGGTTTGTCCAGAGGTCGACAGGATCACCGGCCTTGCGTGCGCGCTCTGCCATCCTGGCACCGCGCTCTTTTCCATAACGGATCATCCCGTCCTGGATGGCCGCCCTGCCTTCTTCGCCTTTAGCCTCTATAGCTGCACGGCTGAGGAAAGCGAACATCATCGCCTGGTTTTCTATCTTAAGTTCTGCCATTATCAGCTCTCCTTTTCGATCTCGCTAAGGTGTTCAAGGATCGCGTGTGCCGCGACGTTGCCTTCACCCACCGCCTTCGCGATCTGATACGGCCTGCCAGTGCAGTCGCCCGCAGCGTAGCATCCTTTGAAATTAGTCTCCTGGCTGCGGCCCACCTTTATATGCGCGCCGTCCATCTCGAGCCCCGGAAGCACCGTCGACGGCGCGATGGCAGGCCTCAGAATGAAAATGCCATCCACATCGATCTTAGTTCCGTCCGTAAGCTCTATTGAATCACACTTCATGCCGCCGTCAAGCTTCTTTACCGGAAGCTTCAGGATCTCAGCATTCTCCGCATCGGTCTTATAGCCGAAACTTGTGTAAATGTACAGCTTGCCGCATGTCTCTTCAAGATACTTTATGTCGTGCTCCATGCGCTCGTCCGTGCAGTAAACGGCAGCAGTCTTTCCTTTGTAGAGAAATCCGTCGCATGTAGCGCAGTAGCTCACGCCTGCACCGAGAAGCCTGGCTTCGTTCTCCATGCCTTTAGCAGCTGCGATGCCCGTAGAGAGCAGCACTGTACGCGCTTCAAACATCTCGTTGTCTGCGAGTATCATGTAGCTGCCGCCCATATCGGCAATGTTGGTAACACGTTTGTCGACAGACTCGAGCCCAAGCTCTTCAGCCTGATCGCGGAACTTCTTATTCAGTTCCGGACCCGAAACCATAGGCACACCCGGATAGTTAGCTATCTTTTCAGACTTACCTACCTTGTCGCTCAGCTCATTCGAGCCGAACCAGATTATATCCTTGTTGTGCAGCTTCAGAGTAAGTGCTGCAGAAAGGCCCGCAGGCCCAGTCCCTATAATTGCTACATCAAACATAGTTACCCCTTTCATAATCAGTGTAAAGAAGCCTCAAAAGTTCCTCGCTCGGAGCTTTTTGAGCCTTTTCTATTACATTGCTTTATTTAGCTCGATCTGGCGGCGAAGCCAGCTGATCCATGCATCGAAGCCTTCGCCTGTCTTTGCCGATACGAAGAAGATCTCCGACAGCGGATTCAGTGCGTGTACTCTTTCTACGAATGCATCGTCATCGAAAGCAAAGAACTTGCGTGTATCTGTCTTATTTACCAGGACTGCCTGTGTGACCGTGAACATAAGAGGATACTTCAGCGGTTTGTCGTCGCCCTCAGGAACCGACAGAATCTCAATATTGATGTTCGCGCCTGTGTCCTGCTCAGCTGTGCATACCAGATTTCCCACGTTCTCAAGGAACACTACGTCGAGGTCCTTAGTGTCAAACTCGTTGATCGCAGCCTGTGTCATAGCAGCGTCCATGCAGCACTCTCCGCCTGTATGGATCTGCATCGAGCGTACACCTGCCTCTGCCATCTTATCTGCATCGACAGTTGCCTCAATGTCTGCTTCCATGACGCCTATGTTATATTCGCCGCCCAGCTCTTCGATGGTGCGCAGGAGAGTCGTAGTCTTTCCTGCTCCCGGCGATGCCATCACGTTGACCATGAAAGTTCCGTTCGCCTTGTTCTGCGCTCTTACATCTGCAGCGATACGGTCGTTCTCTTCAAAAATTCCTACATTTACATCTATTACTCTTACATTGTTATCTGACATGTTTTTCACCCCTATTCAACATATTCCAGGATTTCCTTGGCACGCTCGCCTACCCACTCGGACAGTGCGATTATGCCCTCGCCGGTAGCTGCCGATACCATGAATACCGGTGCATCAGGGCAGCACTCAGCAACATACTGCTTGAATTTCTCAGGGCTGAAGTCAAATACTTCCATCGCATCGATCTTATTTACTACAACTACGTCTGCCTTTGTGAACATCAGAGGATACTTGAGCGGTTTGTCGTCGCCTTCAGGTACTGACAGGATCACAAGATTGATCTGAGCTCCCGTATCAAACTCTGCCGGGCAGACAAGATTTCCGACATTTTCAAGAATGACGATGTCGAGGTCCTTCGAATTGATCTCACGGAGGGCCTGACGGCTCATGTCCGCATCGAGGTGGCACATTCCGCCCGTGTGGAGCTGCACCGAAGGGATGCCCGCATCAAGCATTGTCTTGGTATCAACATCGCCATCGATATCTGCCTCGAGCACTCCAACCCTGCAAAGCAGTCTGAGCTGCTCCACAAGTCTGAGAATTGTGGAGGTCTTGCCGGATCCCGGTGAGCTCATTACATTGATATAAACAGTCTTTTCAGCTGCAAGTTCTTCACGCAGCTTATCCGCATCCGCATCGTTGTCCGCCAGGATGCTTTCCTTAAGATCGATAATTCTGATTTCTTCCATTTCTATACTTCTTCCTCCTTTTTTATTTTATCCCGTTTGCGGGAGGAGTTTTTTCTGAAAAGTTACAAATTCGAAGATCTTATTTTATATGTGTAACTTTTTTATGTTTCTGTCGTTTATAGCCTTTGCTCTTAGCGTGAGCTCTCCGTAAAAAAGTTACATATACAAAATAGAACACTTATATTTGCAACTTTTTCTTTAAAACTCCTCCGGGAACGTGTATTATATGCTCCGCAAACGGATTATATGATATAATGTGATTTCGTAAACTACATTATATGACTAAGAGTTAATTATTGCACGAATAATATTTCACGAATTATATAGAAACAAAGCAGTTAGCGCAAGCCAACCGCATATCGGGACATTATTATGAGCAGAAAATACACAGACGCAGAATACAGAAACATAAAGAGGCGTGAGCGCGAGGTCATTGAACAGATGCTCAACGAGCTGAAGAAGTCAAAAGACAAGCGCTTTCTCTTCAAGGAGAAGCATGTCGTGACTGACCTCAAGGACATGCTCAACTACAGTGCAGACGAGCATCCGGATCTTCCGCTCTTCATGCAGAAGTATAAGCCTAATCAGCCGTTCAGGGAGATCAGCTTCCGTCAGGCACGTGAGGATGTAAATGCTATCGGAACAGGCCTTCTTGATCTGGGTCTCGAAGACAGACACATCGGTCTCATCGGCCGTAACTCATCTGAATGGGGCGAATCCTACCTGGCTATAGTCGGCGGAGTCGGAGTCGTAGTTCCTCTCGACAGGGAACTTAACGAAAGCGAGCTGACTCAGCTCACAGTCAAGGGCGAGCTCGAAGCAGTCATCACGATCAACAACAAATACTATGAGATCTTCAAGCGCATAAAGGCAGGCGGCGAAACGAATCTCCGCTATGTCATCAATGCAGACATGGACGAAGACGAAGACGTTGAAGCAGGTCTCATATCGTGGAAGAAGCTCCGCGAAGATGGCCGGCACAAGGTCTGGAACGGAGACCGTCGCTACATCGACGCACAGGTAGTCAATACTGACCTTGCAGCTATCATCTTCACATCGGGCACGACAGGCGTGGCAAAGGGTGTAATGCTCTCGCACCGCAACCTGATGCTGGACACCATGCTCGTACAGTCCATGTTCGAAGCCCGTCCGAAAGACATCTGCTTCTCGGTACTGCCGATGCATCACTGCTATGAGTGTACTGCTACCTTCCTCAGCTGTGTATACAGCGGAGCTACAGTAGCGTTCAGCCGCGGACTCAAATATATCCGCAAGGACATTCTCGAAGTAAGGCCGACCATCATGCTGGCTGTGCCTGCCATCATCGAGAACTTCCACAACAAGATAAGGCGTTCGGTCGCAGACAAGCTGAGCGAAAAGCAGATGAAAGTATTCGAACTCATGGACCGTGAAGCCAGCCGCTTCAAGGTGAAGCTGCCTAAAAAGGTCACTAAGGACATCGAGGCAGTATTCGGCGGCAGGATGCATACGATCATATCGGGTGGTGCGCCAATCGACGGAGCTATTCTCGACTCGTTCTGCAACATAGGCTTCAACGCCATCCAGGGTTACGGCCTCTCGGAGTGCGCGCCTATCGTCGCTCTGAATCCTGCAAAGCGCAAATTCATGAAGAATGCTTCGGCCGGCCACATCATGCCGTTCACAGAGTGCAAGATACTCGACGCGGACAGCAATGGCATCGGTGAGATCTGCTTCCGCGGGCCGCAGGTAATGATGGGTTACTACAAGGATCCTGAAAACACCGCTGCTGTGCTCGATGAAGAGGGCTGGTTCCACACCGGTGATATAGGTTATCTCGACCGCGACAACTATGTGTTCATCACAGGCCGTAAAAAGAACGTCATCATAGCCAACAACGGCAAAAACGTCTTCCCTGAGGAGCTCGAAAGCTATCTGCAGGCTCTGCCTATCGTAGCGGAATGCATGGTATGGGGCGGCGACCGCGATCCTAACTCACCATGGAACGGCATCTGCGCAACCATCAGACTCGACAAGGAAGTCCTCGAGAGAAAGTTCGGACCGGACTACACACCAGAGCAGGCTGAGGCACTTATCGATGCTGAGGTCGACAAGATCAACAGTGACCTGCCGAGATTCAAGAGGATCGCTCACGTGATAGTGCGTGACCGTGATTTCGACAAGACAACTACGAACAAGATCAGACGCTTTGTAGAAGACAACAAACGCGCATAGAAAAAAGACGACCTTTCGGTCGTCTTTTTAATTGTGCTGTATTACAGAGCAGCCGTGATGATCGACATCTTGTAAACTTCTTCTGCGTCGCAGCCTCTGGAGAGGTCATTGATAGGCGCATTGAGTCCGAGCAGGATCGGTCCGTAAGCAGCGTATCCGCCGAGTCTCTGCAACAGGCGATCCAGGGAACTTCAGCTGGCCGACTGTAGGCGATACAGCTGCGTCGAACTGCATCTCACCGTCGATGGCCATGTCAGGATTGAGCTCCTTAGCGATCTTTGTAGCCTCTGCCGAGAGAGCAACAGTGTTGCCCTTGCCGGATCCCTTTGTGGAGAAGCTGAGCATAGCGACCTTAGGATCGATGCCGAAAGTCCTTGCGCACTTCTCGATCTCTACTGCAACCTCAGCGAGCTTCTGAGCGCCGGTGAATGTAACATTGCCCTCTTTGTCCTTGCTGTCCTCGTACGAGAGATTGACAGCGCAGTCGCCCATTGCGATAGTTCTGAGGTTCTCGTCTCCGCCCTCTCTGGTAAGAATGAAGCAGGAGCTTACGAGGTGAGCACCCGGTTTTGTCTTAACGAGCTGGAGTGCCGGACGGATCGTGTCAGCTGTGGAGTATGTAGCTCCGCCGAGCAGGCAGTCTGCCTTGCCCATCTTTACGAGCATTGTGCCGAAGTAGTTGCCCTTCTTAAGAGCAGCAGCGCATTCTTCTTCAGTCATTTTGCCCTTTCTGAGAGCTACCATGGTCTCGACCATCTCAGCCATTCCTTCGTACTTCTCAGGATCGATGATCTCAGCCTTGCTGATGTCGAACCCCTTCTCAGCTGCTGCAGCCTTGACTTCCTCTTCATTGCCTACGAGCACTACGCCCATGAGATCCTCAGCAAGAAGTCTTGCTGCTGCCTCCTGGATACGGGCATCGGAACCTTCTGTGAAAACGATTTTCTTAGGCTCTGCTTTAACTTTTTCGATCAGTTTGTCAAACATGTCTTGTCTCCGTATTATTTCTTCATATTGAGCAATAGGGTTTGATTCCGGGGATCGCGGCAGCAGATTTGCAGCCTGCCCCTTTACACCTGCAATTGTACCATATCCTTGCCAATTCGTGGGTATGTGAAGTATACTTTTTGTGCAAATCGGACCCGCAGAAAGAAAGGCCGGTAAATACAATGGAAAAAAAGAAAATAATACTGGGGATCTCGGGCGGCATCTCCGCCTATAAATCGGTATACATCGCGAGCGGACTCAAGAAGAAGGGTTATGACGTCCATGTCATCATGACAGACGGCGCGGCAAAATTCGTCACACCGCTGACATTTGAGACCATGAGCGGTAATAAGGTCGTTACCGATGTATTCGATCCTGCCAATGAGACTCCTACCGAACACATCACTCTCGGGCAGTCCTCTGACGTGGCTCTGATCGCTCCCGCGACCGCAAACGTCATCGCTAAGCTCGCGCACGGCATAGCGGACGACATGCTGACTACGACCATGCTGGCATGCAACTGCCCTGTACTCATCTCACCGGCGATGAACACGGTGATGTTTGAGAACCCGGCTACTCAGGCCAACCTTGAAACTCTTCGCGAAAGAGGCTACACGATCATCGAGCCTGCAGAGGGAATGCTGGCATGCGGTGTTGAAGGCAAGGGCAAGATGCCGGAGCCTGACGTGCTGATCGACTATGTTGAGCAATGGGTTGAAAAAGAGAAAGACATGGCAGGTCTCAAGGTGCTTGTGACCGCAGGTCCGACACAGGAAGCGATCGATCCGGTGCGTTACATAACTAATCACTCGAGCGGCAAGATGGGCTATGCGATCGCAAAGATGGCTTCAAGGCGCGGAGCAGAGGTCACACTCGTTTCGGGCAGGACTGCCCTTCCGCAGGAACGCTTTGTTGAGACAGTAGATGTGCTGAGCGCGCAGGATATGTTTGATGCAGTCACATCGCGAGCTCCGGAAATGGATATAGTCATAAAGGCTGCAGCTGTCGCTGATTACAGACCTGCAGAAGTCGCGACTGAAAAGATCAAGAAGAGCGATGCTGCTTCCGGCCGCAGTGTTGAGCTTGAGCCGACACAGGATATCCTAGGATACCTCGGAGAACACCGCAAGGAGGGCCAGTTCCTCTGCGGTTTCGCTATGGAAACGCAGAATCTGCTTGAGAACGCGGCTGCAAAGCTGGTCAAAAAGAACATCGACATGATCTGCGCCAACAGCCTTAAGACTAAGGGCGCAGGTTTCCAGGGCGACACCAATGTGATCACCATCCTCACCAAGGGAGGCATGAAGCAGCTGCCTCTGATGAGCAAGCTCGAAGCCGCAGACGCGATACTGGATGAGATCATGTCACGCAAATAAGAAGTCACTAAAAAGGACGGCAATGCCGTCCTTTTTGCTTGCTTTATTTCGAGGAAAGATATTTGTCTATGGATGCCGCAGCGAGTTTGCCTGCGCCCATAGCCGAAATTACCGTAGCTGCTCCCGTAACTGCATCGCCGCCGGCATATACTGCTTCACGGCTGGTGAGTCCGTCTTCGTCGACTACGAAGCCGCCCTTGCGGTTGACCTCGAGACCCTTGGTCGTGTTCTTGATCAGAGGGTTCGGTCTGGTTCCGAGAGCCATGATGACCGCGTCTACATCGAGCTCGAACTCGCTTCCCTCTACAGGGATAGGTCTCCTTCTGCCGCTCGCGTCAGGTTCGCCGAGCTCCATCTTGATGCATCTGATTCCTCTTACGAATCCGTTCTTCGGATCCCTAGGATCATCAGGATTGTTGTATCCGAGGATCTCCACAGGGTTGTTCAGCAGTCTGAAATCGATGCCTTCCTCTATCGCGTGCTCGACTTCCTCTTTTCTTGCAGGGAGTTCTTCCATCGATCTTCTGTATACGATGTATACGTGATCTGCTCCGAGTCTCAGCGCTGTACGAGCAGCGTCCATAGCTACGTTGCCGCCGCCTACTACAGCTACCTTGCCGCCCTTCATGATAGGTGTCTTTGGATCATCGAGATATGCCTTCATCAGGTTGGATCTTGTCAGGTACTCGTTTGCCGAGAATACGCCCTTCAGTGACTCGCCCGGGATGTTCATGAACATCGGGAGTCCTGCGCCGGAGCCGATGAATACTGCCTCGAAGCCCATCTCATCAAAGAGCTCGTCGACAGTCAGCGTCTTTCCTATGATGACGTTGGTCTCGATATCTACATTGAGGTCCTTCAGACCTTCTACTTCACGAGCAACGATGGCCTTCGGAAGTCTGAACTCAGGGATGCCGTATACCAGCACTCCGCCTGCAGTGTGAAGCGCTTCGAATACCGATACCTTGTAGCCCTTCTTTGCCAGGTCACCTGCGCATGTAAGTCCTGCAGGGCCCGAGCCTACGATCGCTACCTTATGACCGTTGCTCTCAGGAGCGACCGCCTTCTCTGTTGCATTTGCGTTATGCCAGTCTGCCGCGAATCTCTCAAGACGTCCGATGCCTACCGGCTCGAACTTGATGCCCATCGTGCACTTCGCCTCGCACTGTGTCTCCTGCGGACATACTCTTCCGCATACTGCAGGAAGTGTAGATGTCGCGTTGATGATCTGGTATGCGCCTTCCCAGTCCCCTTCCTTTGCCTTCATGATGAAGTCAGGGATGTTGACGTTTACAGGGCAGCCTTCTACACATGGCTTGTTCTTGCAGTTGAGACATCTCTGCGCCTCTGCGATCGCTATCTCCTCTGTATATCCGAGTGCTACCTCGTTGAAATTATGCGCGCGGACCTGAGGGTCCTGTGACGGCATTTCATGTTTCTTAGGATCAAGTGCCATTTTCTTTCCCCCTTTCCTCTACGCGTTCTCTGCCTGTTTGAACAGGTTGCATGTTGCTTCGTGTGCATGTCTCTCATAGTCGAAATACATGCGGCCTCTCGAGATCGCCTCGTCGAAGTCGACCTCATATCCGTTGAAGTCAGGGCCGTCCACGCATGCGAACTTCATCTTGTCGCCCTCCTCAGTGTGGACTGTCAGTCTGCAGCCGCCGCACATGCCTGTCCCGTCGATCATGATAGGGCTCATTGATACCGTGATAGGTGCATCATACTTCTTGGCTGTAAGTGTTACGAACTTCATCATGATCAGCGGTCCGATCGTGATTATCATATCGAACTTCTCGCCTGCTGCCAGCATCTCATCCAGCGGTACTGTTACGTTGCCGTGTCTGCCGTAGCTGCCGTCATCTGTCATCACGTAGAGCTTATCCGAGCACTCATTGAACTCGTCCTCGAGGATCACGAGGTCTTCGCTCCTGAAGCCGATGATGCTCGTTACCTCTGCTCCTATCCTGTGGAACTCCTGTGCCACAGGCATCGCGATAGCGCAGCCTACGCCGCCTCCTACGATGCACACCTTCTTTATACCTTCGGTCTCAGTCGCATTGCCAAGCGGTCCGACGAAATCCTGCAGATATCCGCCTTCCGGTACATGATTGAGCAGTTCCGTTGTTGCTCCGACCACCTGGAATATAATCTTTACTGTCCCCTCTTCAGGATTTGTTCCCGCCACTGTCAGCGGGATCCTTTCGCCCTCTTCATTAACTCTCAGAATTATGAACTGCCCCGGTTTCGCCTTACGGGCTACCAGCGGAGCCTCGATCTCAAGCTGTGTTACTGTCGGTCTGAGAGCCTTCCTTCTTACTACTTTATACATCTGCCGTCTCCTCTGTTCTCGAGTCCGAAAAAATATCACATCAATATTATCACGCTGCGTCATCTATAGACAACAAATGTTGATTTGTTGACGATCATTTTTCATTATTCCGTTCATCATATGGACAGTCGTTCCGACAGTAAAACAGAGCACCTTACCGGTGCTCTGCTGCATTCAGTAGTCTTTTGCTGATCCTTCGTCGAATAACTATTCAGCCTCGAAGTTGTCTTTGCCTACTCCGCACAGAGGGCAAACCCAATCTTCAGGAACATCTTCCCATGCTGTGCCAGGCTCTACTCCGTTATCCGGATCACCAACTTCAGGGTCATATACATAACCGCAGATAGCGCATACATACTTATCCATAATTTTCCTCCTGTTAAATAAAGCAAAGTGAGCTTTCCTACATCTGCATTCTACAATTAAAGACCCTATAAAGCAATAAGGGAAGGTTGGAATACCATCCTGCAAAAGCTCCGCAGAAAGTGCAAAAGCACAGCGCGCACTTTCCATATTGCTATTTCTTCCTGATATCTTCAATAATCTCAGCTGCTGCAGAGATTATACCGGCGGCGTGCTGGCGCATCTCCGATGCGAGGGCCGGATCGGCCTTCGCGATTGCCGGCAGATTTGCTTCTACATTGTAGCTTGCGCATCTGATGCCGGCATCGAGACAGCGCGCTGCAACGTATATGTCACTTTCGAGCATCTTGTTGGAACGGCCTTTCAGTGTCGCAGCAAGACGCAGTGCAGCCAGCGAATCCTCCATCACCATTAGAGGCGCCTCAGCAGCAAGGACCGAAACAGAAGATATGGCGGCCTGTCTGTCTGCCTTGAGGGCTTCTTCTATCTGATCCATAATTTCAACGGTCATGCCCTCTTCATCTATATTGTCTATAGCATGGCCTTCGGATCTGAGTCTTTTTATCTCAGCTGATACCCTGTCTACCTGTATGTCTGAGAACAGACGCGGAAGTGCATAGGCTTCAGACACCTTGCCGAAAGCTTCAGCATCGTTATCGATTCCGTCTGCAAGACTTCCCATAAGTACTTCAGCTTCACTGAGGATATCCTTGTTGAGCTCCTCAAACTCAGCGTACTTTGGTTTTCCAATGGTGTGGTTTGCTACCATCATTATCAGGGCGGCTCCCTGCGCTGACATCAGCGCAGCGGCGGCACCGCCGCCGGGGGTCGGGTCCCCCGACCCGAGCCGCTTCAAATACTCTTCTATACTAACATCCTTGAATGATCTGCTCATTCTTATACCTCTTTCAGTTTATTCTCCCGGGATCTCAACTACCGGGGCTTCCTTTGGCGCCGTTACCGGCATCTCACCTTTCGACTCCCTGCTCTCGCGCAGTTCTCCCAGGCGTCCCTTCCTCTTTGCCAGTATGAGGATCACGACAACCAGCAGCAGGTCTATGAACACCGCCGGCACGCCGCCTTCAACTCCGAACTCATAGCTGTATATCCAGTTACTGATACCTGTAGCAGCATCCAGATGGAACACGGATGCCTCCGAAACGAGTCCGCTGTTAGGCAGACCGAAGAGAAAATTCTGCGTGAAGTTCCACATGGTATGTATTCCGAAGCATGTCCATATGCTTCCCGAATACCAGCGCAGCAACGAATACGATATGCCGCAGATGATCAGGTCTGCAAGCGCCAGCGCAGACATTCCGGGATTGCTGAGGTGCAGTAATCCGAACAGAGTTCCGTTGATAATGATTGCCATCCACAACGGATAATGAACGTTGATCCTGTCATACAGATAGCATCTGCACCAAAGCTCTTCAGATGCACTCTGGAAGAACACGCAAATCAGTGCGAAAATCATCAGCGGGATCTGTGATGCGGAGAAATCGAAGTATAACTTGATGTCACCGTGAAGCAGCGCACAGAGTATGCAGAAGAAATTCGTGAGAAATCCCAGCAGGAGCCCAAGCCCCAGCTTGCTCATGCTCTTTCCTTCACGAGAAGGTTTGAACGTGCTGATCAAGAATCTGTTCTTCTTCACTATCAGGCATAGAAGAACGAAGAACAGACACGACACTATCAGTGGTGTGTAATTCTCGAGAACAAAGGACAGACCTGCAGACTGATTTGGGACAAGCAGCCTCGGCAGGCTCCCTATAGTCAATATGAGAATGCCGTCCACAAACTCGTAAAGTACAAACCATACGATCACTATCCAGATTATCCGGTTAGTGAAATGCGTCTTTGTAAATATTTCTTTCATTGCTCAGTTACTTTTTGATCTCCTATTTGAAATACCTTATGCCGCTTTCAAACATGTGCATGAAGTACTCTCCCGGCACGTTCTTGTAGAGTCCGTTTCCGACTCTCTCTGCGTGGCCCATTTTTCCGAATACTCTGCCGTCAGGAGAAGTGATGCCCTCGATGGCCATCACTGAACCGTTCGGATTGAACAGGATATCTGATGTAGCATTGCCTTCGAGATCGACATACTGCGTAGCTATCTGGCCCATAGCAGCAAGATTCTTCACAACATCGTCAGGCGCGATGAACCTTCCTTCTCCGTGTGAGACAGGTACTGAATAGATGTCTCCCACGTTGGTATATCTCAACCATGGCGACTTGTTGGAAGCTACTCTCACGCGGACTATCTTGGACTGATGGCTTCCTATAGTATTGAAAGTCAGAGTCGGGCAGTTCTCGTCAGTGTCGATGATCTTTCCGTATGGTACGAGTCCGAGTTTGATGAGAGCCTGAAATCCGTTGCAGATACCGCACATCAGTCCGTCGTTCTTGTCCAGGAGTTCCGTTACGCCCTCTGTCACGGCAGCGTTCCTGAAGAATGCGGTGATGAATTTAGCGGAACCGTCCGGTTCGTCACCGCCCGAGAAGCCTCCCGGAATGAATACGATCTGAGCTTCTTTCAGAGCTGCTGCAAACGCCTCGACCGATCTGCTGATTTCATCGGAGCTGCGGTTCTTAATCACCATTATTTCAGGTACTCCGCCTGCCTCACGAATCGCACGTGCGCTGTCATACTCGCAGTTTGTTCCCGGGAATACCGGTATGAGCACCTTAGGCTCCGCACGCTTGAATACCGGCGTATGCCAGCTGCGTGCTCTGTACTCCAGATTGCTGACCGGACCGGTCATGCCTGCAACCAGTGTAGGGAAGACTGTTTCGAGCCTGCCCTGATAAAGTGCCAGCAATTCAGCCAGGCTGACGCTCTCCATACCATTGCTGATAGTCTGCTCATCTGTTGTGTATCCGAGCAGTTCTATGTCGAACGAGCGGCCTGTAAGTTCTGCCCCGTCAGTTACCTCAAGCACAATACTGCCATAGCAGTACCCAAAGATGTCTTCCAGATCCATCGGCTCAAAATTGAATCCGATACCGTTTCCGTAGCTCATCTTCATCACTGCTTCAGCGATGCCTCCGATGCCAGGTGTGTAGGCTGCGACTGCTTCGCCCGATGCTATCATCTCAGAAGCCTTGTTCCACAGTCTGATGAGCGAGTCTGCCTTAGGGAGTCCCTTTCCGGCACCACTTCCGTCTTCATCTATATAAGGCTTCAGCAGCACCACCCTGTGACCTGCCTGCTTGAACTCCGGTGAAACTATATTGCCGGTCTTGCCCATTGTGACAGCGAAAGATATGAGCGTAGGTGGAACATCGAGGTCCTCGAACGTGCCGCTCATGGAGTCCTTGCCGCCGATTGAACCGATACCGAGACCCATCTGTGCCTCGAACGCGCCGAGCAGAGCCGCGAAAGGCTTGCCCCATCTTGCTCCGTCCTGCTTAGGTGAGCCGAAGTACTCCTGGAATGAAAGATATACTTCCCTGAATGATGCTCCTGTCGCAATCAGCTTGGCGACAGATTCAATGACTGCGAGGTATGCACCGTGGTAAGGTGATGCCTCGGATATGTAAGGGTTGTATCCCCATGCCATCAGTGAGCAGTCGTCTGTCTGTCCTTTTACAAGCGGGATCTTGTGTACCATTGCCTGGATAGGAGTGATCTGGTTGATACCGCCGAACGGCATCAGCACTGTGCCCGCTCCGATAGTTGAATCGAAACGCTGCGACAGTCCCTGCTTTGAGCAGGTATTGAGGTCAGCAGCCACCTTGCGCATGCCCGTGGCAAAACTTCTGTTACTGCCGTACATACTCGTCGACTTCCAGTCTCCCGGCGCCTCAGGCGCGATATCTATATGCTTGTCTGCTCCGTTCGAGTTAAGGAACTCTCTGGATATGTCCACTATCTTTTTGCCGTTCCACCACATCACAAGGCGCGGCTCCTCGGTGACTGTAGCCACCTTTACGCACTGGAGGTTCTCGCCGTTCGCGATGAGCTTGAACAGTTTCTCGTTATCGGCGGCAATTACGCAGGCCATTCTCTCCTGCGACTCGCTTATTGCGAGCTCTGTGCCGTCGAGGCCTTCATACTTCTTCGGAACTGCATCGAGGTCGATCTCGAGGCCGTCAGCCAGCTCTCCGATGGCTACGCTGACTCCACCCGCTCCGAAATCGTTGCATCTTTTGATCATACGAGTCGCTACTCCGTCACGGAAGAGCCTCTGTATCTTTCTTTCTTCAGGGGCATTTCCCTTCTGGACTTCGGCGCCGCATGTCTCTACGGAATGTACGTCGTGAGCCTTTGAGGAACCTGTCGCACCTCCAATGCCGTCACGGCCTGTGGAACCGCCGAGAAGCATGACTATGTCGCCCGGCTCCGGCCTCTCTCTTCTGACATTGACTGCAGGAGCGGCCGCCATGACGGCTCCTACCTCCATGCGCTTTGCTGCGTATCCCGGATGATATATCTCATCGACTATGCCCGTGCACAGTCCTATCTGGTTTCCATAGCTTGAATAGCCTTTTGCCGCTGTGGTCGTGATAGTTCTCTGCGGCAGCTTGCCCGGCAGCGTATCTGACACAGGCTGAAGCGGATTCGCCGCGCCTGTGACTCTCATTGCGGAGTAAGCGTATGCTCTGCCTGACAGCGGATCTCTTATGCATCCGCCAAGACATGTAGCTGCTCCTCCGAACGGCTCTATCTCGGTCGGATGATTGTGTGTCTCATTCTTGAAGAGCAGCAGCCAAGGTTCTTTCTCTCCGTCTACCTCAACGTTGATCATCACCGTGCATGCGTTGATCTCTTCGGACTCGTCGAGCTTATCGAGCTTGCCCTCTCTCTTCAGAAGTCTTACCGCGATCGTTGCGATATCCATGAGAGTGACTGATTTGTCTCTTCCCAGGTCTCTTCTTACAGCAAGATAGTCCTTGTAGGCTTTCTCGAGCAGAGGATCCTCGAACGTAACGCTGTCGATCACCGTATTGAAAGTCGTATGTCTGCAGTGATCAGACCAGTAGGTGTCGATCATCCTGAGCTCGGTTATCGTCGGATCTCTGTGCTCGGTGTCACGGAAGTACTCCACACACATCGCGAGATCTGCCTCGTCCATAGCTAGACCCATCGATCTGATGCATCCTCTCATCTCGGCTTCGGTCATGTTGTTGAATCCCTCAAGCACCTTCACCTCAGTAGGTATCTCGTAATGCATCTCAAGGGTCTCCGGCTTATCAAGAGAAGCTTCTCTCGTCTCTACCGGATTGATCACATAATTCATCACTGCATCGATGTCGGCAGGCATGAGCTCGCCGTAAAGCACATATACTCTGGCGAACCTTACCGTAGGCCTCTCTCCGCGGCTCAGTATCTGTATGCACTGCTCAGCTGAATCCGCGCGCTGGTCGTACTGACCCGGAAGAGCTTCCACGGCAAATATGAACGCCCTTTTGCTCTCCCTTTCCTCATCATCATATGCATAACCGTTGCCGTCTACGAAAAGGCCGGTCAGTTCTTCAAGTGAATCCGCTGTATTGTCGAGCTGCGGTTCGGCGAATACCTTCCACCTGCAGTCCGCAAACAGCGTCTCGTCGATGTTCTCAACATCATATCTGTTTACGACCCTTACATCCTCGATGCGCTCAATGCCCAGCAGTGTTTTCAGCTCACTCCTGAGCGCTGCCGCATCGTTTGTAAGACCTTCTTTTTTCTCTACGTAGATCCTGTAGACCATTATTCGCTCCTTTATCTGAAAGCTTTCAAAGCTCTCTGTCCTATATCCGCTCTGTAATATTTGTTTGCAAAATCTATTCTGTCGAGCATGTCGTACGATGCTTCTATGGCTTCAGCCAGAGTCGGCTCTACAGCCGTGACTCCAAGCACCCTTCCGCCTGATGTGAGCAGTCTGCCCTCTTCTTCGACTGCTCCTGCCACATACACATTCGGAAGAACATCCTCAGGTATCTCTATCTCATATCCCTTTTCATAGCTGACCGGGTATCCGTCCGAAGCGGCGATAACACAGCATGCGCTGCCATCCTTCCACCTGACATCAACGTCTGCCAGCCTCTCCTCTGTAACTGCCTGCATTATTGTAAGAAGATCCGTATCGAGAAGCGGGAGCACCACCTGCGCTTCAGGGTCTCCGAACCTGCAGTTGTACTCGATGACCTTCGGTCCTTTTGCGGTAAGCATCAGACCAAAGTAAAGGCAGCCCTTGAATGTGCGTCCCTCTGCGTTCATCGCGCGCATCGTCGGCACGAAGATCTCCTCCATGCAGCGTGCCGCCGCCTCATCCGTATAATACGGATTCGGTGCGACGGTTCCCATGCCGCCCGTGTTGAGGCCCGTGTCACCGTCGCCTGCGCGCTTGTGGTCCATCGAGCTTATCATCGGAACTATGGTTTTGCCGTCCGTGAACGCAAGCACGGATACCTCCGGTCCTTCGAGGAACTCCTCTATGACGATGCGGTCGCCGCTCTCTCCGAATTTGTGGTCTTCCATCATCGACTTAACGGCAGCCACGGCATCCTCGCGTGTCTCCGCTATCACGACTCCCTTGCCCAGCGCCAGGCCATCTGCCTTGATGACAGTAGGTATAGGTGCGCTTTCGAGGTAATACAATGCATCGCTGATGTTATCGAAGGTATGATAGCGCGCGGTCGGTATGCCGTATTTCTTCATGAGGTTCTTTGAGAACACCTTGCTTCCCTCGATGACTGCAGCTGCAGCCTTCGGTCCGAAGCACGGTATTCCGATGTTTGTGAGCTCATCAACACAGCCCATCACGAGAGGATCGTCAGGCGCCACTACTGCGTAGTCCGGCCTGTGCTCCTTAGCGAAAGCTTTTATACCCTCAATATCTGTCGCCTTGATCGGAAAGCATTCCGCATCCATAGCGATACCACCATTGCCGGGCAGTGCGTAGATCCTGTCTACGCCGGCATTCTCTCTCAGTTTTTTTATAATGGCGTGCTCACGGCCGCCTCCGCCGACTACCAGAATATCCATCCCATGCGCTCCTTCCGATTTATCTTTCCTTATCAGTGATGGAACAGGCGCATGCCGGTAAATGCCATCGCTATCCCCAGTTTGTTGCAGCAATCTATCACTGCGTCATCGCGGATCGATCCGCCCGGCTGCGCAATATAACTTACTCCGGATGCAGCCGCTCTCTGTACATTATCGAAGAACGGGAAGAAGGCGTCCGATCCGCATGAAACTCCGCTGATCGAGTCGAGATATTCCCTCTGCTCTTCATCGGTAAAATACTCCGGCTGCTTTGTGAAATACTTCTGCCATACGCCATCGGCGCAGCAGTCCTCTTCATTCTTATTTATGTAAGCGTCTATGACATTATCTCTGTCCGGACGCCTGATCTCATCTTTAAAAGGCAGATTCAGCACCTTGTCGTGCATGCGCAGGAACCATGTGTCGGCCTTGCCGCCCGCGAGCCTTGTGCAGTGCACTCTGGACTGCTGGCCTGCGCCTACGCCTATCGCCTGACCGTCATGCGCGTAGCATACGGAATTTGACTGGGTATATTTAAGTGTAATAAGTGCCACGATGAGGTCGCGGACAGCTTCCTCAGGCAGATCTTTCTTTTCAGTCACGACATTCGTAAGAAGCTCGCGGTCGATTTTGAAGAAGTTATGTCCCTGCTCAAATGTGACTCCGAATACCTGCTTTCTCTCTTTCTCAGGAGGCAGATAATCCGGATCGATCTGTACAATGTTGTAGCCGCCCTTTTTCTTCTGTTTCAGAAGCGCAAGCGCTTCGTCAGTATAACCGGGAGCGATGACTCCGTCCGACACCTCGCGCTTGATGATACGTGCTGTCGTTTCATCGCAGATATCCGAAAGCGCGATCCAGTCACCGAAGGAGCACATGCGGTCGGTTCCCCTTGCCCTTGCATATGCACAGGCCAATGGAGAATCGTCAAGACCTTCTATGTCGTCAACGAAGCATGCCTTTTTCATTTTATCGGTGAGCGGCAGCCCTACGGCGGCGCCTGCCGGGCTGACGTGTTTGAAAGAAGCGGCAGCCGGCAGTCCGAGAGCTTCTTTGAGCTCGCGGACGAGCTGCCACGAGTTCAGCGCGTCAAGAAAATTAATATATCCCGGTCTTCCGTTGAGGACCTCGAGTGGCAGCTCAGCGCCGCCCTCCATGAATATCCTCGCAGGTTTCTGATTAGGGTTACAGCCGTATTTGAGTTCAAATTCTTTCATTGTGCGTTTCTCTTTCTTTAGTATGCCAATATAGTTATGCTCTTGTTGTTCAAAAGTGGGAAAAATGTATGAAATCTGCAGTCTATTTCAAAGATGATACTGACTTCAGCATGGTTTCGACACAAAATCTTGTATAATTCCATCCCCTTTATTATCTTTTTCAAGATCCCCTACCTCTTCAATATGATTTCAGCAGTTAATCTTGTATTGGTGCGTCCATAACGCATTGATTTTCAAGAAATTTCGAGAGTTGTCTTGAAAAAAGACTTCTAAAAGGACTTTACTTCAAACTTTGTGTTGATATTTGCAGTTTTTGTCTTTGAAGCAGTCACCAATCTTGAAAGAAAGCCTCTTAACGAAGGAATCTTCAATATTATGTCGGAGTCACTACTTAAAAAGGTCGACAGATCTGATACGTTACCTGTTTTTATTCAATAAGCGCGATTCAGTGGCTCCGCCTGCTATATCTGTATAGCGGACATACAGCGATATCTTGTTGTCCGTATCCAGCGCGTTCCAGATCTCATTTGTGAACGCGTCGATGTCGTCAGGTATCTCCACCCTCTCAGGCTCTCCTTGGAATGTAGGAAGCGGGTTGCCGTCATGTTCATATGTATGGATGAAATGTCCGACTCCGCAGACCGGCGTATAATCGTATCCGAAGCGGTTGCAGGCATTTCCTTCAGCGTCAGCGCTCTTGAGGATGCTCATTCTGTATCTGAAAGTTCCGTCATCGCCAAATACAGCCTCTGCGCTGATGCGAGGTGTGAAGTTCGGGGCATCCGGCTCGAAACATCTCGACTCCAGTGCCTCATAGAAAGACTTCCCTTCGGCGAGGCCGTCGTAAATTGTATCAGTCTGGTCGCCGTTGGTGACGATCAGGTGGTTTTTGAAGTTCCTTACCGCCGCATAGATGATGAGGCTCGGATCCTCAAGCTTCGAAACGTCGAACGGCTCTGTGAACACTGCTCCGTCTCTCTCAACAAATATGCGGTTTCTCGAATTGACGGACCGTCCCATAATAAAATATGCGATGACCGCTTTGGTGCCATCGCAGGACTGTCCGGCCACGATGCCGCGGCCGGGATATCTGTTTCCCTCTACCGCATCACCGAATTTCCTGACTTTATAAACGTCCATGTCTCTCCTTTACTATCTTGCGGCAGATCTTTGCCACCGCTACCGGCAGGATAAGCCACTCGGCCTGTTCCATAACACGCCTCTGGAGTACCTCCGGCGTATCGCCTTCTTCCACATAGACTGCCTTCTGGGCGATTATCTCACCGCCGTCAGCAATCTCGTTCACATAGTGTACCGTAGCGCCGGTCACCTTAACGCCTCTTTCGAGTGCCGCGATGTGAGGCTTGAGTCCGTAGAATCCGTCTCCGCAGAACGACGGTATTAATGACGGATGTATGTTTATGATCTTATGATCATAGCGCGTCACGAAGTCTTTGCTGAGTATCATCAGGAAACCCGCAAGAACTATGAGATCTATGTTCCTGGAATCGATGAGTTCGCAGCACGCCTCCTCGAAACCTTCCTGCCCTCCGCTTGCCTTGCGGCTTATGGCAAAAGCTTCAATATCGTTTTTGCGGGCACGCTCAAGCGCGTACGCATCCTCCCTGTTGGAGATGACGAGTACGATCTCCCCCTTTTCAATGAGGCCTGATTTCTGGGCATCTATCAGGGCTTGCAGATTGGTGCCTGTGCCGCTTACCATTACGGCTATCCTTGCTTTATCTGTCATACGTAATCCCTCAAAATAATAATACTATTGAAATAATTATATAACAGAAACAGAGCTAATATCTATTCTATTCTATCGTAATCTTCTCTGATCCGCGGATGATATCGCCGATCACATAGGCGTCCTCGCCGTTCTGCCGCAGCACGTTGAGCGCTGCCGGTGCATCTTCGCGCGACACGATTACAACCATTCCGACACCCATATTGAATGTATTGAACATATCGTGGTCACTGATGACTCCGACCTTCTGTATGAGCTCGAAAATCGGCAGTATCCTGATCGCCTTGCGTGCTACTCTTGCAGTCAGGCCTCCAGGGACCGAGCGCGGGATGTTCTCATAGAAACCGCCTCCGGTGATGTGCGAAATACCTTTGATCTTCTCCGGTCCCAGCTTGTCAATAAGAGCAAGTATTGGCTTGACGTAGATCTTTGTAGGCTCGAGCAGCACATCTCCCAGAGATTTTCCTCCGAGTTCTGTGTTGCCGGCTTTCATCGCCATAACGTCCGGTTTATCAAGGGCGAAAACCCTGCGCACCAGCGAGAATCCATTCGAATGAACTCCGCTTGACGGAAGCGCTATTATGATATCCCCCTCAGCCATGCGGCTGTTGTCGATGATTTTATCCTTATCTACAATGCCGGTGCAGTATCCTGCGAGATCATACTCGTTAATAGGGTAGAAGCCCGGCATTTCCGCTGTCTCACCTCCGATGAGAGCAGCTCCCGACTGAACGCAGCCTTCGCATACTCCGGCAACGATCTGCTCGATCTTCTCCGGAACGTTTTTGCCGCATGCGATATAGTCGAGGAAATACAGAGGCTTAGCGCCTACACAGATCACGTCATTGACGCACATCGCCACGCAGTCGATACCGATCGTATCGTGCTTATCGAGCATGAACGCCAGCTTGAGTTTTGTGCCTACGCCGTCAGTACCGCTGACCAGCACCGGTTTATTGATACCTTCCAGATCGAGCTCAAAAAGCCCGCCGAAGCCGCCGACCTGGCCCATCACTCCCGGCACTGTTGTCCTTGCGATATGCTTCTTCATGAGCTCCACCGCTTTATAGCCTGCCGTGATATCTACGCCGGCTGCCTTATAGCTGTTTGATGATGAATTTGTGATCATTGGACACCTTCTGTTCTGTCTGCTGCGATACCTGTATCTCTAGTCGTCCCTTCCTGTCCAGCAATATTTGCATAGTTTGCATGATGGAAGTCCGATCGCCTCAACTACTCCGTCAAGAGTCTGGAATTCCAGTGTTTCGAATCCCATCTTCTCGGCGATGACTTCACGCATCCTGCGTCCGCGTTCGGTGTTCGCATCCGAATACTCGTCCAGATGCTTCAGGCCCTCTTCACCTTCGATCTCTGCAATTATCCTTCTCGAGAGGAGTTCCATGTCGCTCCTGTTACGCGAGAAATTCAGATATTTGCATGCGTACATGATAGGCGGGCAAGCCGATCTCATGTGCACAGCCTTTGCGCCGTTGTCGTAGAGGAACTCGACTGTTTCACGAAGCTGTGTTCCGCGCACAATAGAGTCATCTACGAAGAGAAGGTTCTTGCCTTTTATAAGCTCCATCACCGGGATCTGCTTCATCTTTGCGACCTTATTGCGCTCCGCCTGTGTAGTAGGCATGAAGCTGCGGGCCCATGTAGGAGTGTATTTAATGAATGCTCTTGCAAACGGCAGATGCGTTTCATTGGAATAGCCGATAGCATGCGGCGTTCCGCTGTCAGGTACCCCACCTACATAATCGACCTTGGAAGTGTCGAAACCGTGCGCCATGTCGTTGCGGGCCATTATGCAGCCGTTTTTATAGCGCATCACCTCTACATTCATACCCTCGTAAGTAGTTGTCGGGTAGCCGTAATAGCTCCAGAGGAATGCGCAGATCTTCATCTCTTCGCCCGGAGCCATCAGCTGTCTGCAGCCGCCCGGTGTGAGTTCTACTATCTCTCCCGGACCGAGATCCCTGTACTCTTCGAAACCGGCCTTTTGAAGAGCGAACGATTCGAAGCTGACCGCTGAAGCGTTTTCGCTCACTGCCACGCTCATAGGAAGTCTTCCCTTGATATCGCGGGCTGCGATAATGCTGCCGCCCTCCCTGAGCACGAGTATGGTTGCAGAACCGTCGATGGTTTCCTGTGCATATCTGATGCCCTCGACGAGATCGTCCTTTTCAGATATAAGAGCCGCGACCAGCTCTGTCTGATTGATCCTTCCACCCGTCATTGCCTCAAGATGCCCATGGGATCCCTTGAGCACTATATCCGCTATCTCGTTGACATTATTGATTATGCCGACCGTACAGATAGCGTATGTGCCTGCGACCGAACGAAAAAGCAGCGGCTGGGGATCCATGTCGCTGATGCATCCTATAGCTGCCTGACCTTTTATCTTGTTGAGTACGCCCTCGAATTTTGTGCGGAATGGTGCATTTTCTATATTATGGATCTCACGCTGAAACCCCTGCTCTTTGTCGTATGAAGCCAGACCGCCCCGGCGGGTGCCGAGGTGGGAATGGTAATCTACGCCGAAATAGACGTCCAATATGCAGTTTTCGTTCGATGTGATACCGAAAAATCCTCCCATATAACCTGTCCTTTCGGTAGATCTATGCGAAGAAGAGTTCGTTCAGCTTGAGCGGCTCAATGTATTCGCCGTTCTTGTAAACGCGCATGTTGCCCGATGCGATCTCGTCGATCAGCATGACTTTGCCGTCTGCATCATAGCCGAACTCGAACTTGATGTCGTAAAGCTCAAGGCCTTTCTCTTTCATGTCGTCGGCAACGATCTTTGTGATCTTCTGAGTCATGTCCCTGAGGTCATCGTACTGCTCCTCTGTCATGACGCCAAGCACCACGAGTCCGTCTTTAGTAACGAGAGGATCGCCCAGCGCGTCGTTCTTGAAGGTAGTCTCCACATAGTAAGGGAGATCTGTACCTGCCTCTACATACTCACCATATCTCTTGATGAAGCTGCCCACAGCCTTGAGCCTGCATATGACCTCGAGTCCATGTCCGAATACCTTGGCCGGCTTTACTTCCATCGTAGTATCTTCGAAATTGGCCTTCACATAATGAGTCCTGATGCCTGCCTCGTTGATCTTTTTGAAGTAGTAATCTGTCATCTGAAGGTTGATGTCTCCGACGCCCTCAATAGTCAGTCCGATCTGATTTTCGCCCGGATCGAACTTTCCGTCTTTGCCTGTAACATCATCCTTGAACTTAAGAAGATAGTTGCCGTTCTCGAGCTCAAATACGTTTTTGGTTTTGCCTGTGTAAACCAGTTTCATCAGTAGTCCTCCTTTTATTCTTATACAACCTAAATGCGGTCCATAATGCCCGCATCTTTTTTAAGTACCGCTTCTGACTCTGCATTGCGGCGCGCGATGAGCGCCTGTGCCAGCTCTTCGTCAGACAGAGCCAGGATCTCGGCGGCAAGCAGCGCTGCATTTTTGCCTCCGTCGATCGCGACCGTTGCAACAGGGATGCCACTCGGCATCATTACGGTCGATAAAAGTGCGTCCATGCCGTCGAGCGCAGCGCTTTTGCATGGTACGCCAATAACCGGGAGCGTCGTATTCGCTGCTATCGCTCCCGCCAGGTGGGCTGCCATGCCGGCGAAGGCTATTATGACGCCGAAGCCTTCGTCCCTTGCCGCTAGAGACCATGACCTTGCCTCAGCAGGCGTACGGTGTGCCGAATACACATGCGCTTCATAAGGTATGCCGAGCTCTTTCAATACGGACGCCGCCTTCTGCACTACCGGCAGATCACTGTCGCTTCCCATGATAAGTCCTACCTTCTTCATCGCTCCCACCTTTCTTCTCTTGTTATTATAACGCCTATTTATCGTCCAGGTTCAGTTCGTCTCTTGAATAGACCTTTGTTTTACGGTTATCCGTTTTCACCATCGTTTTTACGCCGTGATAAAGGCCCCTGAGGATGGCGAAAATAAGGAACATCACAAGAAAGCCGGTAATACCGTATGCGATATCCTGACTCTCCATCACGCCCGTACCTGTATACCATTGACCCACTTCGATAGCGAATGACAGCACTATTATCAGAGTGAACACATAAAGCCATGTGACCACCATTGTGTGATCGTGCTTCGCAAGAAATTTAAACAGCGGGTACAGCACAAATATAAGCAGCATGCCGAACATGCCGAAAACGATAAAATGCAGCTGTTTGTCATCAAAGTACCAGCCGCCTGCGTCATTGATGCGGAGAACACGTTCATGTACTCTCGCAACCCATGTTGTAAATGTATAAATCAATTCCCACATACTCATAGCGATATTATAATACGAAGCTCCTCGATTTTTGTGTTCTAATTGCGAAACCTCAACGCCTTGCGGCACAAAGCCTTAAGAATTATAAAGGTTTTTGTTTGTATAGGTTTGTTGAGAGCTTCCCGCCTTACTTTTTATAATCTGAATGGACCCTTGCCGGCTTTTGACAGACGACAGCTGCCGGCCAGTTCGCATCTGATGAGAAGGTGGAATTATCATGAGAATCAAAAGCAATCTAACAAAGAACAGGGTGATCACTGTCATGCTGGCAGCTGTGATGATCTTTACAGCCATGCCGGTGCTGTTCGCTCCGGACTTCACGTCTTCGGCAGCAGCAATCACCGCGACAGGAAAAGTAAGTGACAGCGACGTCAACCTGAGAGCTTCCTCAGGCACCGGCTCCGCATCGGTGGCGACTCTAAGCAAGAACCAGGTGCTGACGATCCATAAAGAGGTCTTCACAAAAAAGAAGAGCTCCAATGCAGAGGACAGATGGTACTACGTAACAGCGGGTCAGGCAGAGGGCTATATACGATCCGACTTTGTCAAGGATATTGCCTGGAGCAACACTTCAGCGGTGACAACCGATGAGCTCAACTACAGGACCGGTCCTGACACATCATTCGATAAACTCGGAACTACCGGAATCGGTACGCCGGTCACTCTTCTGCTTACAGCTGTGTACTCCGGCAGCTCGTCAATATGGTACAAAGTAAGTGTGAACAACACGACAGCATATGTAAGTGCAGACTACATAAAACTCGGAGCATCACTCTTTGATCAGAAATCCGCAAAGGATCTCGAAGGCAAATCTGACCTGGCAAAGGCTCTGCTGATCAACCCTACAAGAGGCGGCAGTGCACGAGTCGTGTATACATTCTCCACTGCAAACTGCACAAAACGTTTTGCGATCAAAGGATATAAGAAAGCAAAAGTTCCTCAGGGATTTACCTTTAACGGAAGTCAATACCATATACTCTACGGTATGGCAGCCGGCCAGAGCATTGTAACGTACTCCGCAGACGGCAAGCGCCTCGCTAATTCGAAGTTCGCATTCTCAATAGGCCACCCTAACGGAATCACATGGGATCCTGTAACTGGATTATGCTACATCTTCAAGGGCAATCAGAAGAAAATATATACCTGGGATCCTGCAACCAACACGTTCGGCAAGGCAAAGACTCCTTATTCATCATCAGGTGCAGGATACGACAATGAGACCAATATGATCTACGCCACTTCACATACCGGCATCAGAGGGTACTCTTCAGACGGAACGTTCACACATCAGCAGCTCTTCCCGAGATGCAAGCCTGGATTCTTCCATTACATCCAGGATTGCGGAGCGGGTGAAGGTTTCATCTTCCACGGTATCAGCGGAAGGAACAAGAAGACCAAGAATCAGCTCGATATCTACAGGGCAGCAGACATGGCTTACCTGGGATCCATCAAGATCACGATAGGTGAGGTTGAAAGTGCGGCAGTAGGACCGGACGGATTCCTGGAGTTGCTCATCAATACAAAAGGCAACACTGATTACATATGGAGAACACCTCTGAACATAAATGAGCTGAAATAACAGTCATGATAATTGCAGCAAAAAGGGGCATCAGTATGATGCCCCTTTTTAATATCTGTATTCACGCTTAGCCTTTACGGAGTTCAGCGATCTTCTGACGCGCTGTAATCGCCAGATAGAGGATCTCGTTTGCCGGTGTCGGTATGCCGTGCTTTTTTCCGAGCCTCACTACTTCGCCGGCATATTCATCGATCTCAATAGGTCTTCCGGCCTCATAGTCCTGAAGCATCGACATCTTCTTGTCCGGCGGGAAATTTACAAGGATCTCTATGATCTCGTCCCGGTCCTCCTCATTTAGGTCAACTCCCTCGGCCCATGCGATCTCAAGGATCTCATCCATCAGCATTTTCATCAGGGATCTGACCTCTTCAACCTGTCCGAAGAATCCGCATTCAGCCTGGACTTCTACGGCCGTCTGGCTTGCCCCTGTGTTAAGCATCCATTTACGCCATTTTGCCCTACGCATATCCTCATAAACTTTTACGTTTACTCCGAGTTCCTTAAGCCTCTCATATGCTTCTATTACCTCAGGCTTAGGATCATGGTTTTCCGCATATCCAATCTGCATCTCGCCCAGTGTTGTGTAATAGACCCTGCGGCTCATGCGGTGAGCGTCAGTTCTGAGAACTACCCCGTAAAACACGCGGTTCTCCGGGAACTCTCTTTCGAGGCGGGTAGAGGTTGTTATGCCGTTCTCGATTGGGAGCAGGATGGTATCCTCGCTGATCAGCGGGCGTATATCCTCAATGACCGAATCCATGCTGTATGTTTTTGCCGCAAGTATGAGCAAATCGATATTTATGCCCTGTGAAGGATCTGAATATACCTTCGGAGAAAACACCTCATTGTTTACGGAAATGCCCTTGCTTACAAGCCTCTCTGCACGTGCGCCTGTTGCCAGAAGGTAAACATTCTCAGGATCCCTTTTATACATTTCATACATCAGAGCGCTGCCGACTGAGCCAGCGCCGATAATGCCTACTGTTTTGATCATTTCTATTTTCCTCTTCATCAAAGAAACAGCCTGATTTCCGACATAAGGATATCAGATTTCAGACTGTTAAATCCATCATAACAGGGAAATAATCCCTTCAGCTGCTAAAGTCCTTCTCCAAGTGTTTCTATATTAAGATCTGTCTTCCAAATATAGTCTACACTGCTTGAATTGTTGGACAGTATCTCAAGGAAACCGTCTTTGTCTACAATACAGCTCTCCACTTCAGACAGATCGCAGGAAAGTGTTCCGAGGTACCTGCCGTTCTTCATGTCGTAAAGATCGATGTAGTTGGTGCCGTGCTTGTTGCCGCCCGACAGGCATCTGAGCATTATCCCGGCATGGCCGCCGCAGTCCTGTGTATAGACTGTTCCGCTGTGCTTTACCACACCGCATCTGTACTTAACGCTGTACCCATCGCTTATATCGTAAGCAACCATAGCAGTACGTGAACATGTATATAGCAGCTTTTCTTTTCTGTCATAGCCGATGCCCGAGCATCCGTACGACAGATTGACTGAACCATAGCTGTTTGAAGTCGGTTCATAAGTATATGCCTTTGATGTCCAGCCTTTTACGCAGTAGCATCGTCCGTTTTCGTTTGCATATGTGAATCCGTTCGGATGCCCCATTGAGACCTTCGGTACACTGACACTCTTGCCGTCATCGTCAACATCAAAGCTGATGATACGGTTAGGACTTCCCATACCGTAAGAAACGATGTATTTATCTCCTGTATATCCAAGGCCTTGCGGTATGACTGCCCCGTCGGCACCGGTGATTTTCTTTACCACCTCGCAATTGTCAGGGTCGAGATGATAGATTATATGGGCCGATGCTCCTCCGGCGCTCACAGCATAGGAATCAATAACTTTGAGTTCCACTACCTTGCTGGCGCTCTCATATTCAGTTGAAGATTTGGCTGTAACCGTGATCTCAGCTTCACCTTCCCCGGTTATATTTATCTCGTGCGTCTCAGGGTCGACTACAGCGACCTCCGGATCGCTTGATTCGTACATGAGATCTGTCTCAGCGTCTGCCTTCAGTCTGAACGGCTTGCTGAATGTGAATTTGGTTATCTTTTTGCTGGCCTTTATCTTCTGGGTCTTCTTAGTGCTGAAACTTCGCGGTGCCGTCGCAACGCCCTCTTTGTCTTTGCTGTCAGCCCTGATGATGAATGAGTATGATGTATCCTTCTTGAGGTCATTGACCGTGATCTCCGGCACATCAGTCTCAAGCGCTGTCCAGCTGTCATCGATCACCGTCTCTTCCTTTTCGCCTTCAGTTTGGCTCTCTTCCGAAGACGCTTCTTCCGCATCAGTATCCTCTTCAGCAGCGGCATTCTCCTTATACCAGACCTTGTAAACATCAGTATTGTGAGTGCCATCCCAGCCGACAATTATGTAATCAGAGCCTCTCCCCGGAGAGCATATTGAATCCCTTTCGACTCTTCCGGGATATAGCTTGTAATGATTGATCGCCGTAACTACAGTAGTTGCAAGAGCTGCAAAAAGCAAAATCAGGGCAACAGAAAAGAACCGGCGCCACATGCGTGCTTTTTCAGGACTCAACCTTGTGCGCCTTATGAGTTCGCCATTCCCGGCATTTTTCTTCCCAATTCCCTTAACTCTCTCTTCGCTTATTTTATCCGGCATGATCTTTTTATTAGAAAAAATCCGCAGGATCATATCCTGCGGATCCTCCAGTCTTTTTACTGATCTGCGTCGAATGGCAGTATCGCGACTACTCTGGCTCTCTTGATAGCCTTCGCAACTGCTCTCTGGTGCATTGCGCATGTGCCTGTGACTTCTAGGGAGGATCTTGCCTCTCTCTGTGATGTATTTCTTAAGAGTCTCTGCATCTTTGTAGTCGATCTTCTTGTCCTGGTCAGCGCAGAACTGGCAGACTTTGCGTCTTCTGATACCTGTATTCATGCGCTTCGGTCTTGAATTTCTTTCCATGATTCGTGCTTTCCCCTTTCTTAGAATGGAATATCATCTTCAGCGGCCTGGAATGTATCCGGCATGTCGTCGAAACCTGTGAAGGTATCCTGCGGTGCGCTGAAGCCGGTGTCCTGTGTCATGCTGCCGAAGCTCGGCTCTCTGCCGGTGAACGTATCGCGGCTTACACCCTGTCCACCATTGCCGCTGCCGAGGAATTCTACTCTGTCGGCTACGACATCAGTCGTATAGACTGTGACACCTTCTCTGTTTTTGTAGCTTCCTGTCTGGATCCTACCCATGACGGCGACCTGTCTTCCCTTGCTGAGGTAGCGGTCGCAAGTCTCAGCCTGTCTGCCCCATACAGTTATGCGGATGAAGTCCGCTCCCTGATCTTCGCCCTGTCTTCTCGGTCTGTCCACTGCGATTGTGAAGCGGCATACCGCGGACTGGGTATTCGGCGTGTAGCTGAGTTCAGGGTCTCTGGCAAGTCTTCCGATAAGTATTACACTGTTCATAACTTACCTCCCCTTTTAATTACTCTTCGTCCTGGCAAACGATGATATGTCTCATAACGTTTTCATTGATCCTGAGTCTTCTGTCGAGTTCCTTCGGCAGGTCTGCTTCGGCCTTGAACGGGATTACTACGTAGTATCCTGTGTTCTTCTTGTTGATGCTGTAAGCAAGTCTTCTGTCGCCCCAAACATCAGCTTCGCCGGCCTCACCACCAGCATTGATAACAGTCTTTACTGTCTCAATGAGGTTTGCCTTAGTTTCTTCGTCCAGGCTTGGATCAAGCACGAATAGAAGTTCATAATCTCTCATGTTGACACCTCCTGTGGTCTTTTTGGCGCAGGTTTGCCCTGCGCAGAAA